>JAGHCE010000059.1 GCA_021160625.1 Planctomycetota bacterium
ATGGGGCCGGCGTCGCCTGCGGGGCCGCTGGCGACGCTGGCTCCATTGGATTTCCCGGTCTCATCAGGCCGCGTTACTGCATCGATTTCCAGCGCGCCTTCCGCAGCAAGCTCATCCTCGCCGACTCGCCTGCCGACCTCGAAAGCATCCTGGCCAAATGCAGGCGCCTTTCCATCGGGGTCCTCCTGCAGGAGCCCCTTCCGCAGGAAGGCGCACTGGCGTCCTACAGCGCCTACGTGCGCCGTTCGGGGGAAATTGCGGGGGATTTTACGTCGCTCAGGGTGGGGGTTCATCCGCCGGGCTTCGGGACGGGCTTCTTAGAGGTCTCGAAGCGCATTGAACCGGTCCTGGAATACGGCAGGATGCTCGTGAAGGCGCTTTCCTATCGCGGAGCGCTCCTCAACCTTGACTTCAAGCAGAGCCCGCGCGACGGGCTTTGGAAGCTCCTGGACCTGAACGCCCGCTCCTGGCGGCAGGTCTCGCTTGCGCCGCTTTCGGGCCTCGACGTTTTCGAGCATCTTCTCAGGGACTACACCGGCCAGGCGCCGCCGCCTGACGGGGACATCCGCTACGGGAAATGGTGGTTTTACCTCAAGGACGCGCTCCTGGCGCACCGCGCCTGCCCTGACGATGCACCGCGGCTTGGGCAATATCTCAGCCTGCTGTGGTCGCCGCACACCTTCGGCCTGCTCGAGGCGGGCGACCTACGGCCGATACTCGATGATCTCCGGCCTCTCTTCCTGCGCCGCATAAAAAAGCGCATCCCCTATCACCCCGCCCAGTGAGGGCTATCGCGCGTGATTGGCGGTTGACGGTTTCCGTGTGCCGGGCTAAAATGCCCGCACTCGAAACTTTCCGGAGAACCTTGCTTATGGCCGAGGTGCGCGTCGAACTGGGTGAGAGGTCGTATACGGTTTACGTGGAGAGGGGCGCCGTGGGCCGGGTTGCCCGGCACATACCTCGTGGCCTCAAACCTACGCGGGTTTGGGTCATTTCCGATGAGAACGTGGCGCCGCTTTACGCCGAGCGGGTAGTGGCTTCGTTTGAGGACGCCGGGTACGAGACGGCCCTTGAGGTTATCCCGGCAGGCGAGCGGGAAAAAAACCTCTCACGCGTCGAGCGGCTTTATCACCGGATGATCGAGGCCCGCCTCGACAGGAAATCGCTCGTCGCGGCGCTCGGCGGCGGCGTCGTCGGGGACATCGCGGGCTTTGCGGCGGCGACCTATATGCGCGGGCTGGCGTACGTGCAGGTCCCCACGACGATAGTGGCCCAGGTGGACTCGTCGGTCGGCGGAAAAACGGGTGTGGACCTTGCTGAGGGGAAAAACCTCGTAGGTGCGTTCCACCAGCCGGCGGCGGTGGTTATCGACCCTGAGACGCTTTCGACGCTGCCTGTGCGGGAGGTGTGCGCGGGTCTTGCGGAGGTCGTGAAGCACGGCGCGATCCTGGATGCAGGATATTTTGCCAGGCTGGAGGAGCTCGGCGAGGCCCTCCTGTCGATGGATGCCCAAACGGCCGAAGGGATTGTCGTAAGGTCGGTTGAAATAAAAGCGGACGTCGTCTCACGCGACGAACGCGAGGGGGGAATGAGGGCGATACTCAACTTCGGGCACACGGTGGGTCACGCGCTGGAGGCGGCGACCGGGTACGAGAAATACCTCCACGGGGAAGCGGTTGCCGTGGGGATGGCGGCGGCCGCCAACATCGCCGAGGTTATGGGCCTTGCCGACGAGGGTGTGGGGAGGCGGATAAGGGCGCTTCTCGGGGTTCTCGGCCTGCCCGTGACGGGTGAGGGTCATTCGTCGCGGGAGATAGCGGCGGCCCTGGGACGCGACAAGAAGGCGGTGGGCGGCACCGGGCGCTTCGTGCTGGTGAGCAAGATAGGACGCGCACAGATCGGCGTGGAGGTGCCGATGGAGGCACTCATCGAGGGCCTTTCCAAAACGGGGTTTCCCCGGTGACGGTTTCGGAGGATCTCCGCGCACTCGTTGCCATAAACCTCTCCGGCGGCATCGGCTGGACGATATACGGGCGGCTCCTGGAGCGGTTTGGGACGCCGGAGGGTATCTTGGGCGCGCCGGCGGGCCAGCTGCAAGAGGTCAGGGCGCTCGGTGCGGCGCGTGCGGCGGCGTTGCACAATGTGATCGAGACGGGCGCGGTCGACGATGAACTAAAGTGCGCCGAAGAGCACAACATCACGATCCTGCCGCACACGGGTGATGACTATCCGGCGGCCTTGAGACACATTCCCACGCCGCCGCTTATCCTCTACGTCCAGGGAGAACTAAGGAAGACCGACGCCGTGGCGCTGGCGTTCGTGGGCAGCCGCCGGGCGAGCATCTACGGGCTCAAGGCCGCCAGGCGCCTTGCGGGGCAGGCGGCGGCTGCGGGGTTCACGGTCGTCTCCGGCCTCGCGCGCGGGATCGACCAGGCGGCGCACAGGGCGGCGCTCGAGGTCGGCGGGCGGACGATCGGGGTTGTCGGGTCGGGCTTGTCGGTGATTTATCCGGCCGGTTCCGAGAAGCTCGTTAGCCAAATCGCCGCCAGCGGCGCGGTGGTGAGCGAGTTCCCACTTACGTTCGGGCCGCTCAAGGGCAACTTTCCCCGGCGCAACAGGATAATAAGCGGCCTGTCGCTGGGCGTGGTGGTCGTGGAGGCGGCCAGGCGAAGCGGCAGCCTCATCACCGCCAGGCACGCGGGCGAGCAGGGAAAAGAGGTCTTCGCCGTGCCCGGCCAGATCGGGTCGGCCTCCAGCTTCGGGGCCAACAGGCTCATCCAGGACGGCGCGAAACTGGTGCTGGACTTAGCCGACATCACGACGGAGCTCGGCGTCCTGGACGCGCCGGTCGACCTTCCGGGGATGGAGGCGGTGGAGGACTTGCGGTCGATGTCGCTAAACGACGTCGAGCGGCGTGTCTTCAACGCTGTTGACGAGAAGGGGGTGTCTGTTGAAGATGTTATTGTCGGGACCGAGTTAGCAGCCCAGACGGTGAGCTCAACGCTTTTGATACTCGAGATGAAGCGGCTGGTGAGGCAGCTTTCGGGTAATCGGTTCGCGAAGTATTAGCGCCGGCAAAGTGCCGAGGAGGCGCGGTTTGAAGGGACTTCTCAAGGGATTGGCGGTGGTTGCGGTGCTTTTCGCCGTGGCGGTGCTCCTTTTCCACGAGAAGGACACCGTAGCAGGCCGCGCGAACCGGCTTGAGATTTTCTATATGTACAACGAGGGCGAGCCGCAGTCCGACTGGGTCTTGGACGCGGCCGAGCGCTTCGGCAAACTCCACCCCGGGCTCGATGTGGAAGTCATCTTCGCCGGGCGCGACGTCCTGGAAAAGATAAGGCCCAGGCTCATTATGGACAATCCCCCCGACATCGTGAACCAGGGAGGCGACATCCTGCGCGTGCTGATGGAGGACGGCCTGCTCGAGCCGCTCGACGACGCCCTAGCGTCGCCCGCAATGGATCGCGACATCCCCTGGGGCGACACTTTCGTGGGCCACCTGCAGGACCTCTACACCTTCGAAGGCCACCGCTGCCAGATTCCCGTGGGCCTTTTCTGCAACGTCATTTTCTATAACAAGGACCAGTTCGAACGTTTCGGCCTGGAAAAGCCGCGCACCTGGAAGGAGTTTCTCAACGTCTGCCAGGTCTTCAAGGACAACGGCATCGAGCCCATCGCGGCCGACGGCACCGAGCGCGGCTACAACATAATGTGGATCTCGGCGATGCTGACGCGGACAGCCAAGATTGCTCACATCAAAGAAACGGCGCTGGGCAAAGAGGGCACTTCCTGGACCGAGGAACCTTTCGTCGAGGCGGCTAAGCTTGTCGGCGAGCTCCTGGACAAGGGTTACATAATGAAGGGCTACAAGGCGTCCAAGTGGCCGGCGGCGCAGATTCGCTGGGCACAGGGCAAGTGCGGCCTGCTCTACAACGGCACGTGGATCCCGAAGGAGATGAAGGAAAAACTGCCGAAGGGTTTCCGGATGGGGATGTTCCGCTTCCCGGTGGTAGCGGCGTTTCCCGACGCCGACGGGATGAAACAGAACATCGGCGCGGAGTGCTACGCCATCCCGAAGGGAGCGAAAAACAAGGCGCGCGCGGTTGAATTCCTGAAGTTCATCACGACGCGCTCCGAGTGCAAGCAGTATATCAAAATGGACATTGCGCCGGCGGTTGTGGGCGGCGGGATGCCGGAAAGCCTGGCGGGCCTCGACGAGCTGCTGATGCCGCCGTACGGTTTTATGAGAGGCGTCGCCGGCATAAGCGCCGACTCGCCGGAGCTCCAGGAGTGGTACCGGCAGGTGGCGCGGGACATCTGGAACGACGCCTTCCTCGGAAAGTACACACCCGACCAGATGTGCCGGAAGATGGACGAGGTGCAGAAGCGGTTCCACGAGAGGAAAGAGGCCCTTGAGAAGTAGCAGCACGAAATCCGCCCGCGGCAAAGAGGCGCGGCAATGATAGTACGGGGCAAACAGTCCTGGTGGAAGTCCCTTGCCAGCCCGGCGATGGTGTTACTGGCGCCGGCGGTGCTGCTCTACACGCTCTTTTTCGTCTGGCCGGCCGCGCAGGCCTTTTGGGTAAGCCTCAACAAGTGGAGCGGCTTCGCCCCGAAGATGCAGTGGATAGGGCTTGCCAATTTCAGGGAACTGTGGTACGAGACGAAGTTCTGGCGGGCAATCCTCAACAACTTCATCTTTATGTTCGGCGGAGGGGCGGCGACGTTTACGTTTGCACTTGTCTTCGCGGCGGCGCTCTCGAACAGGAAGTTCCCCGGAAGGCGCTTTTTCAAAACCGTGCTCTTTGCCCCTTACGTGGTTTCCGTGGTAGGGATAGCGATCCTCTGGACGTTCGTCTACGACCCGAACTGGGGCCTGGCCAACGGCCTGCTCTCAGGTGCGGGAAAGGTCATCGTGTCTCTGTTGCAACAGGTTGGGCTCGCACAGGGGTCGACAGGGGCCGTCAGCATCGAATGGCTCGGCAGCCCCGCGATGGCCATCGTGTCGCTCGTCATCGTTATGGTGTGGGGGGGAATAGGGTTCTACTTAGTGCTCCTTATGGCCGGAATAGACCGGATACCGGATGACCTTTACGAGGCGGCCAGGATCGACGGCGCGACGGAGCTGCAGAATTTCTTTCACATAACGCTGCCGCTCTTGAAAGACGTCCTGGTCGTGGCGATAAGCATCTACATCATCGGGTCCTTGAAAACCTTCGGCCTCATCTGGGCGATGACCAGGGGCGGGCAGTCGACGCACGTTATGGGAACGTATATGTACGAGGTGGCCTTCGACCCGCAGACGATGACGTTCCGGATGGGTTACGGGACGGCTATGACGGTGATACTGTTTTTCCTGGTTGTCCTGATGACGTTTTCGTTCAACCGGATAATGCGGCGCACAAAGATAGAGTACTGATGAAGACACAAAGCTCACAAGATTACAAGCCGGCCAAGGGGCTGTCGTCGGCCTGGGGCAACACTTTCATATTCGCGCTGCTTTCGGCCTGGGCGGCGTTTTCGCTTTTCGGCTTTGCGTGGGTGATGTACACGTCGCTTAAAACCGACGGCGAGCTTTTTGCAAGCCCCTGGGGGCTTCCCCGTCGGCTCGTGCCGCTTTCGATCGCCCAGCGTTCGAGCGAAATGCCGCAGCACAGGGCCGACAACGCGCTCGACAAGGACCAGTCAACGTTCTGGGCGACGGCGCCTGCGGCCGAAGGCGCGTCGGAGATGCTTGTCTTCGACCTCGGCGAGCAGGAAGTGCTCTCGAAGGTTACGCTCCGGGCGTCCGGGAAGCCGCAGTTGTTCCCGTCCGACTTTGTCGTGGAGCTCTTTGATGACGGCCAGTGGACGAGGGTCGTGGACGTCAAGGATTTCCCTGCCCCTTCCGAGGCAAGGGCCGAGCATACGTTCGAGTTCGAGCCGCATGAAGCGACGCGGATGAGGCTCGTCATCGACAAGACCATGCGCGACCCGGACACGGGGCTTTACGGTGCCGAGATTGCGGGCATACGGCTCTATCGCAAGAGCGTGCATCTTAGGTGGGACAACTACGCGTTCGCCTGGACCATCTCGAAGATGGGTTCGTATACACTAAACAGCATCATCGTGACGACGACGAGCGTTTTTCTCATCGTCATCATCTCGTCAATGGCGGCCTACGCCGTGACGAAGTGCCAATTTCGCGGGAAGCAGTTTTTCTTTTATTACTTCCTGGCAGGGCTGGCGGTGCCTGCGGGACTGCTTCTGGTGCCGCTGTTTATGTTCCTGATGAAGTTTAACATCGAAGATCTCAAGCTCTTGCATCTGGGGTCGTGGTGGCTTATCCGGATCCGGGATTTTTACCTCGTCGACTCGCGGCTTTCGCTCATTCTCATCTACACGACGCTGGGGCTGCCTTTTACGATATTCGTCCTGACCGGCTTTTTCCGGACGCTGCCGACGGCCCTGGCGGAGGCGGCCGCCATCGACGGGGCCAGCGAATACGGCACGTTCTGGAAGATATTCCTGCCGCTTGCCAAGCCCGGGCTCGTCACGGTGTCGATATTCAACTTCCTCTATACCTGGAACGAGTACCAGTTCGCGCTCGTTTTCATTTCCAACCCGAAGCTGAAAACCCTCCCGCTCGGCATATACAGCCTGATGGTGGCCACGCAGCACTCCTCGAAATGGACCGCGCTTTTCGCGGGTCTGGTTATCCTTATCGTCCCGACGATAGTAATCTTCCTCATCCTCGAAGACCGCATCACCAAGGGCCTCACCGTCGGCGCGGTCAAGGGGTAAGACCTGTTTCTGTCACGCCGCCGCCCGACTTGCACTACAGTGTATGTTAACTCATTGGGCATTAGGCAGCGTCTTTGTAGCGCGAACGCGACTCGAAGAAACGCCTCGCTGACACCGCAATGAATGTTTGCCAGAAAGGTGTGCTCAGACGATCAGCCTTGAAATTACAAGTCCACTTGCGTCTTGTGGGCAATTGGAAGAAACTTCGTCAACACTCTCGTGTACTCAGCGTAGTATGCATCCCAGTCGGTGTTTTCACCATACTCTTCTGGTCGAGTCCTTTCATTCTGGCTGATAAGATTTGCGCACACTGCCTCTGCCACGATTTCAGCAAGCAGAACTCTGAAGTGTTTCTGCTCCTGCCCGGAAAAACTCGGCGGCGACCCAAGATATCTGCGGAGTGACGAGTGCCGCGTTCCGATTTGAAGTACATTGGCTTTCCACATATACCTTTGGTTGACAAAGTCATCGTCCTTCAACTCGATTTTTATCGTCGCCCCCCGTTGCTGGATGGAAGACACTTTGCAATCACAGTCGTGCCCTGGGATGCTGGCAGTGAGAGTTGCCTTGCACCCCGGCGTGCGTGCAGTCAGCCGAAGTCTGCAAAGCGCAATGCCGAGCTCCGGGCGAGCCTTGAGAATTCGGCTCCCTTCAAGCTTGAATGCTCTGTCCGAAGAAGTAACCGTAACCGGTGTATCTTGCGAAACGACGGAAGGGAAAGGAGCATACAATGTGATGCCCTTTTTTTGACCAACCCGTACCGTGTAGGTTTTCTTCTCGAACTTGAACTCTCGAACATCCGCATATTTCTCTTTCTCAGAATCAAGCACCTCAACACAGCTCTCCGCAACAATGGAGCCAACCCGGACTTTTAGCGCAGTGGCTTTTGTGGCCGTGATGCCCTTCACTGACCAGACACATCGCAGAACACCCTTGCGGTTAGGGTGAGCCTCAAGGGTATCGAATCGCTTGCTGGCACGGATCTCATCCGTCTCACACGAGATTTGGACCGAATCACCCACGGCAAACTCAGGGAATGCTTCCTGCTTGATATTCAACCAGAACTGAACACTCTGCCCGACGACAATCTGCGTATAGACTGGAACGAGACTGAATCCACTCTTTTCAAACGCGCTGCCGCCCACCGTGTCATCTGCATCGCGTGCCGTCTCGTCTTCATCCAAGTTTTGACTCATAAACTTCGCTGCCGCTCGCTCAAGCGCGCGAAGGCGTTTTCGGGTCTCGCCGCTCTCGATTTTCGCTTGGTTGCTTTCTGCTTGTTTTCGCTCCTCCTCTACAAGAGGACGAAGACGCTTGAGAGCTTCCCCGAAAAGAGCCTGAACAAATGGATGGTCACGATGAAGCCCTTCTTTTCGGCCCGAATCGATTATCCCTGAAGGGTTACTTTTTTTGGGCGGAAGATCCTTTTCGTATCTCTCGTCCGATTCGTTGGCAAGGTCGTCAATGTACTCACAAGTCAGTTTCCCGTAGAACCACTTGGCATGGGGGTCATTCTCAAGTTCCGGTGCAAAGAGCGTTGCCTCGTGGATGGCGTGTTTGGACTTGACCAGTATCCCGCCCATTCGGAACCGCCCCTTGCGATCCTCAAATCGTTTCTTGGCCCGTTTGACAATGAGTTTCGCCGTAGCATTCGGATACCTTGGAATCTTGAAGGTTTCCTTCAGATGCTCTTTCCCTTGGATGACGGGAGCCTTCACAACGTCCTTTCGCCCCTTGTTCACGTCGTAGAGGACCACTTCGCGGTCTGGAGACGCAATGATATCCCGCAGCGCCACAATCTTCCCAAGGTGGTCGAGGAGCTTCTTGTGCTGAGGGACAGCCTGTCTTGCAGAATCCACTTCAATGGTTACGACTGTCCCTGTACCTTCGAGAATCTTCAGCTGCTTCGAGTAGTGCTCATCAGCGTTTGATGCTGGCGGGTCGCGGCGAAATCTTCCCTGTCGAGTAATCTGGCATCTGTGGAATTGCCCATCCCGTGCAATGGATTCAAATGTGACTTTGCCGAGGATTGCGACATCCTTTGCTCCTCGCGAATAATTGCCGCGAACAGATTCTCCGTTTTCCATACCACTTACGCGGTTCCCCAAACGGGCAAGTTTCTCTTCCATATCATCACTTGTCATCCCGTCAGCGAAATCGCGAACCTTGATAATGCTTGGGTTGGACTTTCGTCTCCGCTCCACCTCAATCTCGATACGGCCCCGTTTCGCTTTGAGAATGACATATCGGTCATCAGCATTCGTGATTATTTCGATCAACGCATCATAGACGTCACGGATTGAGTGCTCGGCATTCTGCCGCCAATACCTCGGGCTACTCGTATCAAGTGGTTTCGATTTTGGCTTATCCACAGGGCACCCCCTTGTACTGTCTAAGAGTCGGCCATTTGCAACTCAAGTGATGCTTTACACTTCTCCAGGAAATTGAGAATCCTCGCATCTTCAGCTATCTGTCCGAGATTCGTCGCGCTCTCGAAACGCTTTTCCCAAGTATGTTTGTCAGCGTCGACTCTACAACGGAACAAGTCGGCCAAGTCCCCAAGCGAAGGGGCAAATCCTTCGGGGTTGCCCTGGAACTCTTCGTATAGATGGTGCCGACGAATGCGAACCAGTTTTCGTTGATACTCTTGGCGGTGGCTGGTTTGCTCGCTGTAGTTCAATTCCTCGGATATTTTCGATTTGTTCTTGATGATCCACTCAACCCCTGCCTGCGAGAGGATCCACCCATCGGAAACGGGAGCGGCTTTCGTGCGTGCGGGCTGTCCTGTGCCTCTTCCGGCACGTCCCGTAACCAGAGCACCGTATTTCTCCTTCCTGGCGTCCACGAGGGCAGTACGCGCAACATCCTTGTCAGGATATTCTCTGTGTTTTACCCAAGAAAACGAAGTGGGCGCCAGCTCGAAGCACTTCAGAGCGACGTCTTCTGTGGGAACGCGACGCGACACACCGTCCGAAAGATATAAAGCGTATACGGCAATTTGCCAATTGGGCAACTTAGTTTTCATATCGAGTTATCCTTTCCCGGCATTCCTCGGATTTCCCGAGCGGCAAAGCAGGAAGCAAAGCGCGAACACGTTTTATAAGTACAATCCAAGGTATCTTCTACATCACCGCTTGCGACGAATCAAGCAAAAACATCGCTTCCTTGACCCGCGCGAAGTTCACAGGGGCGGTCTTGGCAACAGCCTTATACACACATTGGGGGAGACAAAAGCGCAAGGAAACAGGGCGCCGAAGCAGAAGCTTGGCGCTGGGTGGCGGACTTTCAGCCGACAGGCCCCGTCTACAGGATATACCGGCTGAGGTCCTCGTCTTTGACGATGTCGGCGAGGCGCTCTTTGACGTAGTCGGGGGTGATGTCTATTTCCTGGCCGCTGATGTCGGGGGCATGGAAAGAGGTTTCCTCGACGAGTTTTTCCATAACGGTCATAAGCCGGCGGGCACCGATGTTCTGCGAGCGGCTGTTGACCTCGGCCGCGATGCGCGCAACCTCCCTTAGCGACTTGTCCGAGAAGTGCAGTATGACCCCCTCGGTGGCCAGAAGCGCCTCGTACTGGCGCGTGAGGGCGTTTTTGGGCTCCTTCAGGATGCGGAAAAAGTCTCCCTCGGTCAGGCTGTCAAGCTCCACGCGGATGGGAAAGCGCCCCTGGAGCTCCGGGATGAGGTCCGAGGGCTTGGCCATATTGAACGCCCCTGCCGCAATAAATAGCACGTGGTCGGTCCGGACCATCCCGTGGCGGGTGTTGACGGTCGAGCCCTCGACGATGGGCAGCAGGTCGCGCTGGACGCCCTGGCGGGAGACGTCGGGGCCCTGCTTGGAGCCGGTGGAGGCAATCTTGTCGAGCTCGTCGATGAAGATAATCCCGGAGTTCTGGGCGCGGTTGAGGGCCTGCTCGATGACCTTTTCGCTGTCGATGAGTTTCTCGGCTTCCTCGGACTTGAGGATCTCGCGTGCCTGCCTTACGGTGACCTTGCGGCGGCGCGTCTTCGGCGGGACCATCTTCTCGAAGAAGTCGCGCACATCGCCTTCCATATCACCCAGGCCCATCGTGGAGAACATATGCACGGGGACGGCCTGCTCGCTGACGGAAAGCTCCACCTCACGGCCGTCGAGCCTGCCGGTGTCGAGGAGTTCAGCAAGCTTCTCTCGCGTGTGTGTGCCGGGGGTGGTCACGGAACCGGCCACTTCTCCCTGGGGAGGGGTCTCCTGTGTCTGCGGATGCGACACAGGCGGTGCCGGCATAAGGACGTCGAGGAGGCGCTCACGGGCAAGATCCACGGCTTTCTCCTCGACGCGCTCCATCTCCCTTTTCCTCACCATCGAGACGGAGATGTCGACGAGCTCGCGCACCATCGACTCCACATCGCGGCCGTAGTAGCCCACCTCGGTGTACTTGGAGGCCTCCACCTTGACGAAAGGCGCCTCAACAAGCTGCGCCAGCCGCCGGGCGATCTCGGTCTTCCCGACGCCGGTGGGCCCAATCATAATGATGTTCTTCGGAGAGACCTCGTCGGCAAGGTCAGCGGGCAGCTGCAGACGCCGCCAGCGGTTCCTGACCGCGATCGCAACGCTTCGCTTCGCGTCGTCCTGGCCGATGATGTACTTGTCGAGTTCCTCAACAATTCTGCGGGGGGTGAGATTATCGGTCACCTGATGACCTCCAAAACGATGTTGCTGTTGGAATAAACGCATATCCGGCCGGCGATTGTAAGGGCCTCGCGGACGATTGTCTCGGCGCCGAGCTCGGTATGCTGGAAAAGCGCCCGAGCGGCGGCCACGGCATACTGGCCGCCCGAGCCGATGCCGATGATGCCGTCTTCCGGCTGGATTACGTCGCCGGAACCTCCGACGAGCAGGCTCTCTTTGTTGTTGACGGCGACCAACAGCGACTCCAGCCGCCTCAGGTTCCTGTCGGTGCGCCACTCCTTGGCCAGCTCTATGGCGGCGCGGGCCAGGTTGTCCGGGTACTCCTTGAGCTTGGCCTCAAAGCGGTCCAGAAGAGCCATCGCATCGGCCGTGGCGCCTGCAAAACCCACCGCCACCTTGCCGTCGGCCAAAAGACGCACCTTCCGCGCGTCGGACTTCACGATCGTATCGCCCATCGTGACCTGCCCGTCGCCCCCTATGGCGACCTCGTCGCCGCGCCTTACCGAGAGTATCGTCGTCGAACGCATAAGCCGCGCCTCCTTGTGAGCCCCTGTTCCACAAAAGCGTAGCAACAAGGCGCTCATTGCGCAAGTAGGATAGGACAAAATCCACGGCCGCTTGTCTCCGGACGTCGGGACGGTTTTATCAATTCCGCTCCGTATTCTGCCGATACACTCCACATAGCCGCCG
>JAGHCE010000113.1 GCA_021160625.1 Planctomycetota bacterium
ACATAATGGGAGAAATGCTATGAAGACTGCCAGGTTCCTGTTTTCGGCTGCGGCGGCGTTGATGGTGCTTTGTGCCGGCGTGGCAAGTGCCCAAGAAACGCTGCAGATAATAAGCCCCCACTGGCAGGGTATCAAGGACGAGTTCGGTCCGGCCTTCGAGAGCCACTGGCAGGGGACCACCGGCGGGAAGATCAAGGTCGTCTGGCGCGATATGGGCGGCACGTCCGACGACCTGCGCTGGATAAGAAGTGAATTCGCAAAGCGCCCGGAGGGCATCGACCTCGACATCTTTTTCGGCGGCGGCATCGACCCCTACCGGCAGCTCGCGGGGCTCGGCGTCCTCCAGCCGCACAAGGTCCCGGAGGCGATCCTTTCCGGCATTCCGAAGGACCTCGGCGGCGTGGCCCTCTACGATCCCGGCTACCGGTGGTACGGCACGGCGATTTCAGGCTTCGGGATAATCTACAACAAGGTCCTGTTGCAACGCCTTAAGATCGCAGAGCCGAAAACCTGGCAAGACCTGGCGGACCCGAAACTCTTCACCTGGGTGGGTACTGGCGATCCGAGGCACTCCGGCACGGTCCATATGATGTACGAGATCATCCTGCAGGCCTACGGATGGGAACGCGGTTGGCAGATCATAACCGCAATGTCAGCCAACACCCGCACGATAGTCCAGAACTCCGGCGATATCCCCACCAGTGTTGCGGCCGGCCGGGTCGCCGTGGGCACCGCAATCGACTTCTATGCCTGGACCCAGGTCAACCAGGCGGGCTCCGACTTTGTGGGATTTGTAATGCCTGAGGGACTCACTGTCATCAATCCCGACTCCATCGCCGTTCTGAAGGGCGCACCGAACGAAAAGGCAGCAAAGGCCTTCGTGGAGTTCGTCCTTTCGGAAGCCGGCCAAAAACTGTGGTACCTGAAGGCCGGTGCTCCCGGCGGGCCGAAGAAATACGACCTCTTCCGTATGCCCGTGAGGGCCGACCTGTACGAAAAGTTCGCCGCAGAGTCCCCCGTCACTATGAACCCCTTCCTGCACTCCAAAAGCTTCAAGTATGACTCCAATCTCGGTATGGCCCGCTACGAGGCCCTAAGTGACCTCATCGGCGCCACGCTCGTCGACTGCCACGATGACCTCGTCTCCGCCTGGAGCAAGATCGTCCGCGCCGAACCGAGCGAGGAACTCCTGGGGCAGCTGGCCGCGCCGCCTCTCTCAGAAACCGAGCTGACCGCTTTGGCCGAGGAAAAACTCAAGGACCCCGTTTTCCGAAACGCCCAGATCGGCCGGTGGGCAACCTTCGCACGGGACAAATACCGCCGCCTGACAGAAGCAGAATAGGAACGCTTCGCCCCCTCTTTGCTATGTGGCACCAGTGGCTATGTAGGGGCGTTGGTTTACTCACGCCCTCATTCTCCGGCGTCAGTACCGGGCGCAATAAATTGCGCCCCTACGGATGGCTATGTGGCACTGGTGGCTATGTAGGGCGCGGCTTGCCGCGCCGTGCGGATTATATTCCGCATGCGCCAGCCAATAAGTAGGGTGGACATTCTTGTCCGCCGGCATTTATTCCGCGTGCGGCAAGCCACAGCCTACACAACGATGTGGCACTGGCGGCTTGCCCACCACGAAGCCCTTCGAAAGGTCAGTTGATTGCCGCAGACAACGTCTGCGGCCCCCATAACAGAAAGGGGTCGAAGACCCCCCCCTTCCCTTTCAACACGACGCGAAACTTGGCATTTGCTAACTCGTGATTTTTCTTGACAAATAGCAATACCGGCCTCAGAATTTGTCAAGGAGAGTCTCTATTGCAAAGGAGATATGTGATGGACGTCGGGCGGCGGATATACGAGCTGCGCCACCGTAACAATATTACCGCTAAGGAGTTAGGCGATATTGTCGGCGTCTCGCAGTCCTATATCTCGCTCCTTGAGAACAACAAGCGGCGCCTCAATATGCAGCTTGTGGCAAAGATTGCCGACCATTTCGGGCTTTCTCTTGCCCGGTTTTTCTCCGAGGAGGCACACGATGGTACCACTCACACACCCGCAAAGATGGGCATCGACCTCGACCGCTTGCACCAGTCCGGCCAGCTTCGGGCCATCGCCGACGCCGGCGGCAACGTTGCACCGGTGCGGATGCAGACGATCCCGGTCGTCTCGAAGGTGGCCGCAGGCGACCCGGCGGGCTTTACCGACGGGGAATATCCACCGGGCTTTGCCGACCAGTTCGTCCCGGCGCCGGCCGACCTTGACGATGCGAACGCCTTCGCCCTGCGCATCCAGGGCATGAGTATGTCTCCGCGTTTCCGCGACGGGGACATCGTCATCTGTTCGCCCCAACGCGCAGCGGAAAGCGGCGACGCCGTGGTGGCGAAAATCCGCTCGGAGGAAACAACCTGCAAGATACTCTACATCGACGCCAAGAATGTTATCCTCTCCCCCGTCAATCCCAGTTACCCGGCGCAGGTCTACAAGTTTGAAGAAGTCGACTGGGTCTACCCGGTCGTCATCTGCCAGCGCCGGGAAAAACGGTAGCCCGCGAGATGGCACGCAGCACGCTTTACGAGAGGTTCCTGGCCTTCGCAAGGAAGAACCGCCTTTTCGCACCGGGCGAACGGGTGCTTCTGGCCTGCTCGGGCGGGCCCGACAGCATGGCGCTTCTGGACCTCCTGGTGCGCTGCCGCGACCGGGGGCTGATTGCGCTCTCCGTTTGCCACCTCGACCACTCTCTGCGCGGCGAGGACTCCCGCAGGGACGCGGCCTTCGTCGAGGAAACGGCCTCGAAACTGGGCGTCGACATCCAGGTCGCCAGGAAGAATGTCCGCCTGATTGCGCGCAGGAGAGGCTTGAGTATCGAGGCGGCCGCGCGCCAGGCGAGGTACGAGTTTTTCCGCAGGGCCGCCAGGCGCGCCGGCGCCGCGAAGGTCGCAACCGCCCACACGGAAAGCGACAACGCCGAGACCGTCCTCCAGCGCATCATCGAGGGCGCCGGCCCCGAAGGTCTCCGAGGCATCCCGCTCGTGCGGGCGCTCGGAAAGCGCAATCGCATCCAGATTGTCCGGCCGCTTCTTTTCGCGACGCGCGGCGAGATTGAACAGTACATAGGCGCAAGGCGGCTGCTGTCGCGGCTGGACAGGACCAACCTGGAACCGATTTACCTGAGAAACCGCATCCGCCTTGAGATTTTGCCGCTCTTGAAGGAACTGAACCCCTCGATCGAACACGCCCTTTCGCGCATCGGGCGCTCCGTCGGCGCCCTGCTTGACTTCGCCGGGGACGACGTGGCGGCCGCTCTGGACAAGACCCGCCGGCCTGGCCCGGCTGGCGCAACGGCGCTTGACAAGGCAGCGCTTCTCGACGTGCACCCGGCACTTGCCGCCGAGGTGATAAAACACGTTCTGCTGGCGGCCGGCCTTGTCGGCAGGACTCTAAGCTCCAAGCACATCGAGGCGATCCTGGCCTTGGCCGGCGGCAGGAAACCTTCTGCGGCCCTCGACCTGCCCGGGGGGCTTTCGGCCTGGCGGGACTATGCTCGCGTCATCATCGGCCGCCGGGAGATGGCGCCCCAGGTCGCCCCCTTTCGAAAGGCCCTTCATATCCCTGGCAGCGTGACGCTTCCCGACGGCCTGGGGAAAATGGAATGCAGGCTCCTCAAGCGCTTTCGCCTGGACACGTTCCTCTCCGCGAAGACCCGCAACGTGGAAGTAATCGACGCAAGAGAAGTCCGAGGCGCGCTCGTGGTGCGCCCCGCAGAGCCCGGGGAGCGCTTTCGGCCGCTCGGCGCCCCCGGCGCAAGGAAGCTGCAGGACTTCTTCGTCGACGAAAAGGTGCCGCGCGCACGCCGCGCCCGGACCCCGGTCGTCGCCGACGCCGCCGGCATCATCTACGTGGCGGCCCTGAGGATCGCCGACCGGGTGAAGGTAACCGGCAAGACCCTCTCATACCTGCGCCTCAAGTGGACCGGCCCCGAGCGCAGGCCCCGCTGACCCCCTGCCCGGCCGTAATCTTGAATGGCGCGCGGTTTTGCCGACACCAGGTTTTGCCGCCCGGTTTTGCTGTTGACACGCGGGGGGGCGTTTTCTATATTAGTATCCACCGCCGCGGGGTGGAGAAGTGGTATCTCGTCAGGCTCATAACCTGAAGATCGCGGGTTCGAATCCCGCCCCCGCTACCATATCAACTAACGGCCGTCCTCCGGGGCGGCCGTTTTCTTTCTGTCCTGCCCCGAGCCCTTTTTCAGCAAACTGCTCCCGCTAAAGGGACGCACTGCCCTTTTCTGTCACACCCCTTAGTACAATAAGCCAAGCGTAGGGGAAACCCGGGAGTCTATGGGGAAAGGAGCTTGCGATGCAGGAAGAAGCAAAGGAATTGAGGCTGGGGGAGCTGACGGCCGATGTGCGTGTCGCCGAGGCGATCACACACGGGAACCTTGCCCTGGTGCCGCTTGAAAGCGATGACGGCTGCGGACTTGACTACGTCTTGGGCGCACAGGCCATTGAAGAGGGGCTTCTGACGGTAACCGAGGTCAATGAGGGCGGCAGCGTGCCGGAGCTTTCGGTAACAAGCACTGCCGAGGTGATGATCCTGCTCCTGGACGGCGAGGAGCTCGTCGGCGCCAAGCAAAACCGGATACTGAATACCACGGTCCTTCTGCCGGCAAAGGCCAAGACACGCATACCTGTGTCGTGCGTCGAGGCGGGGCGCTGGCATTACCGGTCGCCCCATTTCAAGGCGGGCGCTTATGCGCCGGCCAATCTTCGCGCCTCCAAGGTCCGTTCGGTGACGAGGAATCTTCGGGCCACGGGCAGAGCCAAAAGCGACCAGGGCGAGGTATGGGACGAGGTGGCCGAGTCGATGCAAATGTCCGGGGTCTATTCAGACACAGGCTCTATGCATGACATGATCGACCAGCGGCGCGAGAGCCTCGACGAGTACTTGAGAGCGCTTGCATATCCTGAGAATGCCAGGGGCATTATGGCTGCCATAGGCGGCAAGTTCGCCGTAATGGATTTGTTCGACAAGCCGGAAACGCTCCGGAAGGTCTGGGAGCGTCTCATCACGGGCTATGCGATTGACGCTATGAACCGCGCGAAGGCAAAGGAAAAGGCCTCCGGATTCGGCACACAAGACGCCGAAGGCATCCTCGAAGGTCTTTCAGACATCGAGTGCGAACCGCACGCCTCTGCAGGCGTGGGCAGGGACTGGCGCTTCGAGGCAGAGGAGTTCGTCGGCCAGGCGCTTGTAGTGGAGGGCTGCTGCGCGCATCTCTGCGCCTTTCCGAACACGGGCAACGAGAGCCAAGGCAGCCGCCCCGGCCCCCGCATAGAGCCGCCCTCTCGCCGTCGCCGAAGGCAGAGGTAGTCCATCCGTAGGGCGAAAGCACAAGGCAGCCCACCTCGGAGCAAGCAAGTATTGCCCGCTGCCTGCTGTGAGGGGTACTGCGGCCCGGACGCGCAGCGCCAAACGGCCATTTCTCTTGCTTGGGGACCGGAAATGGGCGATAATTGCGGTGTCTCAAAGGAAGTGGCACTGGAAGCACATTGTGGCTTTCGGCAGCTCGGAGCCGCTTAGCTGAGAGCGGGCTTTTTTTGTAACTGCAGTAAGCCCGTCGAGAGTGCGCCTCAAACGGCCGGGACGAGAATCGCTATGCTGTGATCGCCTTCCCTTAGGGCGCAGCAAGGACAATGACGCCGTCAGTAGGAGGGCCGGGTGTCGGTGTCGCGGGTTGGCCAACAGGAAGGCCGGCCATTCCTGACAGCGCGAAAGAATACCTGGACAAAGGGTGCTCGTGCCCATTAGCGTGTGGACGTAACCTTGGATAGCGCCTAAAGGATTTCGACTGAGGGGGTTCCGGATGCCGAGAATTTTTGACAATATCGAGTCACAGCTTCTGCCGGTGTTGCAGGAAACGCTTGAACGCGCCGATCGTGCCGACTTCTGCGTCGGCTACTTCAATTTACGTGGCTGGCGACATTTGTGCTCTCAGGTGGAGGGACTGCGCGGCGGCGACGGGCACTGCTGTCGTCTCCTGGTAGGCATGCACATCCATCCGCGGGAGCAACTGAAACGGGCACTTCGTCTCACGCCTACTGCCAAGAACATTGACAACCAAACCGCGCTTAAGATCAGAAAGGAAATTGCCGAGGATTTCAGGGCGCAGTTGGCCATGGGAGCCCCTACAAACAGGGATGAGTCCACTCTGCGCCGGCTTGCCGCTCAAATAAAGGCGAAGAAGGTCGTCGTGAAGCTTTTCCTGAGACATCCGCTTCACGCCAAGATGTACTTGCTATTCCGCTCTGATCCGATAAACCCCAGAGTGGGCTACCTCGGCAGCAGCAACCTGACGTTCGCCGGCCTGGCAAGACAAGGGGAGCTCAATGTGGACGTGCTCGATCACGATGCCTGCGAGAAGCTGGCAAAGTGGTTTGAGGAACGCTGGAACGACCATTGGTGCATCGATATCTCGAAAGACCTGGTCGAAGCAATAGAAGCAAGTTGGGCGAGCGAGCAGCTCATACCACCCTATCACATATACCTCAAGGTGGCATATCATCTCTCTCAGGAAGCTCGTGCGGGCCTCTCCGAGTTTCGCATTCCGAAGGACTTCGGGAAGGAGCTTTTCGAGTTTCAGACCGCCGCCGTCAAGATGGGCGCTCACCACGTAAACAAGAGGGGAGGCGTTCTTATAGGCGATGTCGTTGGCTTGGGAAAGACGTTGATGGCTACCGCGCTTGCGCGTGTCCTCCAGGACGACTTCCAACTCGAAACGCTGATCATCTGCCCCAAGAACCTGACAAAGATGTGGCAGGACTATAAGGACAGATATCGAATGATCGGCGAGGTCCTTTCAATAAGTCGTGTGATGGACGATCTTCGCTGTATGCATCGGTTTCGCGTAGTGATAATCGACGAGAGCCACGAGTTGCGTAACCGCGAGGGCAAGCGGTATCGAGCTATCCGTGACTACATTCAAAAGAACGACTGCAAGTGCATACTGCTGTCAGCGACCCCATACAATAAAGACTATCGGGACTTGTCCAATCAGCTTCGCCTTTTTGTCCCCGACGAGATGGAATTGAGCATCAGACCTGAGAAACTGCTGCGCGAACTCGGCGAAACCGAATTCGCTCGCCGTTATCAGTGTCTACCAAGGTCTCTGGCTGGGTTCGAGAAGAGTGACTATCCTGACGACTGGCGTGACGTCATGCGACTCTATATGGTCCGCCGGACAAGAAGCTTCATCATAGACAACTACGCTGATACCGAAGATGAGACCGGGCGCAAGTACCTGACATTCGAAGATGGTAGTCGGTCGTATTTCCCCGACCGTATTCCGAAGACGCTGAAGTTCGCGATAGACGACAAAGACCCCGAGGACCAGTACGCTCGGCTGTATTCTCCGAAGGTGGTTGATGCTATCAACAAGCTGACCTTGCCTCGGTATGGCTTGGCAAACTACCTGGAACCCGATCCTCACAAACCACCTACGCAGGCGCAGCAGAAAGTAATCGGCAATCTCACAAGGGCCGGAAAGCGCTTGATGGGCTTCTGTCGCAGCGGGCTTTTCAAGCGTCTCGAGAGCAGTGGTCATGTTTTCCTCCAATCAGTCAGACGCCACATCCTGCGCAATTACGTGTTTTTGCATGCCATCGACAACGGCGAACCGCTGCCGATAGGATCACAGGACGTTGGGCTCTTTGTCACTACCGTCTATGACAGGGATGCAGAGGCACCGGAAGATACCACAGTAATGTTTGATGTGGATGACGAGGATAATGACAGCACAGACTTCGTGAATGACTCGGACCTCATTGCCGACGATGATTTCAGACGCATCGCCGCGAACATCTATGCGGAGTACGCGACCAAGCGTAAACGGCACTTCAATTGGTTGCCGGCCGATTTCTTCGGCGAGTCCCTGGCTGAGGACCTGCACGCCGATGCACAAATCCTTATTGAGATACTTCAGAAATACGGAAATTGGGACCCTGCCAAAGATACAAAACTCTTCGCTCTCCACGACTTACTAAGCAAACGTCATCCCGAAGAGAAAGTCATCGTCTTCACGCAATATGCGGACACGGCCGACTACCTGGCCGCGCACCTCAAGAAACTTGGGATATCCAATCTTGCCGGCGTAACCGGCGACAGCAGCGACCCCACCTCCTTTGCCTGGCGCTTCAGCCCGGTTAGTAACAAGAAACGCGACAGAATCGTACCCGCTGACGAACTCCGCGTGTTGATAGCCACTGACGTCCTGAGCGAAGGGCAAAACCTCCAGGACGCGTACATCGTCGTCAATTATGATCTTCCGTGGGCCATCGTGAGGCTCATTCAGCGTGTAGGCCGCGTCGATAGAATCGGCCAGGACGCTGAACAGATTTTGTGCTATTCCTTCCTGCCGGCTGACGGCGTTGAACGCATTATCCGCCTGCGTTCCAGAATTGAACAGCGGCTCAGCGAAAACGCAGAAGTTGTCGGTACGGACGAGGCGTTCTTCGAAGGCGATGTCGGCAAGGGAGTCATTGTTGACCTCTACAATGAAAAAGGTGGTATCCTTGACGTAGAGGATGATAGCGAGGTGGACCTCGCTTCGCAGGCATACCAAATCTGGAAAAATGCCATCAAGGCAAATCCCAAGCTGGAGAAGATCGTTCCAGCCTTACCAAATGTTGTCCACTCTACAAAGCTGCACACACCCGGCGAGAACGAACCCGAGGGTGCAATCGTCTATCTCAAGACCGCCGCCGACAATGACGCGCTCATCTGGATTGACAAGAACGGCGACACGGTAACAGAATCACAGCATATCATTTTGAAAAGCCTGGAGTGCAAGCCGGACACCCCTGCGCTGCCGCGAAGGGAGAATCACTACGAGCTGGTCAAAAAGGGCGTGGATATTGTCGTGGCCGAGGAACAGTCCATCGGTGGCGGGCTTGGCCGCCCATCGGGGGCGCGCTTCAGGACATACGAACGGCTCAAGCACTTCGCTGAGGCAAATCGAGGCACGCTTTTCGATTTCCCCGGCCTTGACGAGACAATCGAGGATATATACCGCTACCCCTTGCGGCAAGTCGCAAAGGATACATTGAATCGTCAGTTGCGAACCGGCATCGAGGACGATGAACTTGCACGCCTTGCCATTAGGTTGCGTGAAGAAGGGCGGTTGCACCTGATCGAAAAAGATGGGCCAGCACAGGAACCGCAGATAATATGTTCAATGGGCTTGTCTCAGCCTGCAGGGGAGTTGTGATCTATGTCGCTTGACAGGGAACGTGCCGGTCGTTGTCTCAAGACATTCGATTTCGAGGAGCTCTTTATCGAGCTTATGGGTTGGGACCATCCCAATCTGAAAGTCACCGCGCCTGCTGTTAATGACAGGGAATTCGAGTTCCAGGCCATTGCCCGCAAGAGAGGTATGCTGGCGCTTCGATGTGCACCGGCAGATGGCGGGGATATGCCGGACCATGCCACGAGAAGAAAAGTCGAAAAGCACGTCGCGAAAGTTGTGCATGAACATCTCATCATCTTCACTGACGGCGCCAGGAAGGTGCAGATATGGCAGTGGGTCAAGCGTGAGCCGGGGAAACCTATTCGCTGCCGCGAGCATAGGTTCAACATCCACCAGTCAGGCGAGTCCCTCATCCAGAAGCTCGACGGAATAGCCTACACCCTCGAAGACGAAGAAACCCTGACGCACACCGGCGTCACAGGCGGTGTCCGCGCGGCCTTCGACGTCGAGCGGCGTATTACAAAGCGCTTCTACGACCGCTTCAAGAAGCAGCACGAGGCATTCCGGGCTTTCCTCAAAGGCATCCCGGACGAGGCCCTCCAGCGCTGGTACGTTTCGGTGATGCTCAATCGGCTGATGTTCATCTATTTCATCCAGAAAAAGGGCTTCCTGGACGACGACCCCGCCTATCTGACGAGCAAGTTGCAGGAAAGTAAGCACAGGGGCAAGGATCGATTCTACAACGACTTCCTCTGCCCGCTCTTTTTTGAGGGCTTCGCCAAGGTCGAAAGCGAACGCCGGCCGGAGTTCAAAAAGCTCCTCGGCAGCGTCCCCTACCTCAATGGCGGCATCTTCCAGCGGCACGAGATCGAAAGGCTCCACGGCGAGACGATCCATATCGCCGACGCGGCCTTCGAGAAGATATTCGCCTTCTTTGAGGAGTACCAGTGGCACCTTGACGACAGGCCGCTCCGCAACGACAACGAAATAAACCCCGACGTCCTCGGCCACATCTTCGAAAAGTACATCAACCAGAAGCAGATGGGCGCCTACTACACCAAGGAGGATATCACCGGCTACATCGCCCAGAACACCGTTCTCCCCCGTCTCTTCGACATGGTAAAGAAGCTCTGCAAGGTCGCCTTCGTGGGCGAGCGCTCCGTCTGGTCGCTCCTTTCCGAAGAACCCGACCGCTACATCTATCCCGCCGTCAAGCACGGCTGCGATGTGCCCCTTCCAAAATCCATCGCTGCCGGCATCGACGATGTCGCAAAGCGCACCGAGTGGAACATGGCCGCCCCCGAAAAGTGGGCCCTGCCTACTGAAATATGGCGCGAGGTGGTCGCCAGGCGGCAGCGCTGCGAAGAGGTTAAGGCCAAACTCGCCAACGGTGAAATTACCGATATCAACGATCTCATCACATACAACCTCGATATCCGCCAGTTTGCACAGGACGTTGTGGAGACCTGCGAGGGGCCCGACCTTCTGCGGGCCTTCTGGCGCTCGATAAACGGCCGAATCCCCGAGAAGTCAAACGAGAACTTCCACCACGGCATCACGATCCTCGACCCTACCTGCGGCTCGGGGGCGTTTCTCTTCGCTGCCTTGAATATCCTGGAGCCGCTCTATGAGGCCTGTCTTGACAGGATGCAGGCGTTTCTCGATGACCTTGATGCCTCCGGAGCAAAACACAGCCCGGGGAAGATGAGCGACTTCCGAAAAACGCTTGAGGAGGTAGCCGGCCACCCCAACCGCGCCTACTTCGTCTACAAGTCGATCATCATAAACAACCTCTTCGGCGTCGACATAATGGAAGAAGCGGTCGAAATCTGCAAACTGCGCCTCTTTCTGAAACTCGTCGCCCAGGTCGATGACGTCTCCAAAATCGAGCCCCTCCCCGACATCGATTTCAATATCCGCGCCGGTAATACGCTTGTCGGCTACGCCACCCGCGACGACGTCAAGCGGGCCTTCCAGTCAGGTAAATTCGATTTTGGCGACGCCTTGAAGAAGATAGAGGGCAAGGCTCAGGCCGTTGACGACCTGTTCAAGCTCTTTCGCCAGGAGCAGACCAAGCTTGGGGCAGCCATTGAGCCTCGAAACAAAGAGACGCTGAAGGCGCACCTGAAGGAACTAAACGAGGAGCTGAACCGTTACCTCGCCGACGAATATAGAATAGACCCCGATGACGAGACGGCCTACGCCAAATGGCTCAAATCGCACAAGCCCTTCCATTGGTTCATCGAGTTCTACGGCATTATGCATGCGGGCGGCTTCGATGTCATCATTGGGAACCCGCCGTATGTAGAGTACTCGAAGGTAAAGAGAACGTACAGAATAAAATACTACAAAACTGAGAACTGTGGGAATCTTTATGCCTTTGTTCTAGAGCGTAATGCCTCACTAGTACGGAACCGTGGAAGAACAGGCATGATTGTACCCCATTCGGCAGTCTGCACCGATCGCATGGCCGAAGTCCAACACTTGTTGACGGGGCTTTCTGCAACCACGTGGATTTCAACGTACGGCATTCGTCCTGCCAAACTATTTGTCGGCGTTGACCAACGCCTTGCAATCTACGTGTCTTTACACGCTGGAGTGTCTGCACGTACCCTTGCCTCCCGTTACCATCATTGGCATAGTAAGTTTCGTCCTTATCTGTTCAGTTTGGTTGAATATGCTAATATCTCTGCCATTCGTTTTCAGAATTCGCTACCGAAGATCCACTGCGAAAGAGAACTTACCCTTTGGGCAAAACTCTCCGATGAAATGCCATTAAGCGAAGACATAGTTGTCCGCCCCACAAATACTGCGTATTATCACAATGCTCCGCGATATTGGATTCGTGCAATGGACTTTCCCCCTTACTTCTGGAACGAGCGTGAGGGAGAAAAGGTGTCTTCTCAGGTCAAGTCGCTTGGTTTAGCTTCCCAGTCAAATGTTTCGCTCGTTGTGGCGATCCTGAATAGTACCGTTTTCTACTGGTGGTTCATCATTCTCTCGGACTGCCGACACCTTAACGTTCGTGAGCTCTACGCATTTCCCGTCGGAATTGATTCAATGAACGCCGACATCAGGAATACCCTGCCCCAGCTCGCAGCCGGGCTAATGGACGACTACACCAAACACGCACAACGTAAGGAGTGCTTCTACAAGACAACGGGCCAGGTGGTCTATGACGAGTTCTATCCCAAGTACTCCAAGCGCATCATCGACGAAATTGACCGCGTCCTTGCGAAGCACTACGGTTTCACGGATGAGGAGCTGGATTTCATTATCAACTACGACATCAAGTACCGTATGGGCAGGGACTGGATAGAGGAGTGGAAAGGCGCCGAAGAGTGATCGCGGCTGCCTCAAGCACGCTGATGCCTTTGGAATCGTTAGGATAGGGGGGAGCAATGCTGCAGTTTCAGCTGTTTCGGATTCACGTTTACCCATCAGAACAGGGGAAGCTGTTTGACGTTAGGAGGACGCCTTCCGAGATACTCCGAGACACGATTAGGTCACTCCCCGATGCGGAGTTCAAGAAGGGGGCAATGTGGCATATCGGCAACGTCGAGAGCGTGGATGAAGGCGGCATCTATTTTCGGATTGGCCGGACGTCGAGATCGAAGGTTGCGGTCTTTGAGGACGGTTCATTTGCCGACGCGGAGTTCGAGGCGTCTCCTTACACACACGTGCTTCTGGATGTGCCGTTGGAGGTCTGTGCCATTGCAGGAAAAGCGCGGCTTTCGACCAAGACATCCGCCATCGCAAGCCGACTTGTTAGCGTGCTCAACCGCTCTGCATCGGCCAGGGAGCACGAAACCCGCTTTGAGATCAAGGAGATTCCCGATCCCAACGAATTCATAAGCTACCTGAACAAAGCGGTCAGCATCAGCAAGTTCTGGATCGCTTTCAGGCGTCCCAATGCGTGGGACGTGAATGGCCACTTTGTTCGGCCGATGCAGGAATTACTGAGCGAGTCGAAGGGTGAAAGGGGCAAAGCCGAGATCGCGGGCGAAGGCCTGGACGCGGGTAGCTTGGAAGATCTGGCCCGCTCGGCGGCGTCCACTGGGGACGACGCTGGCGCATGGTTGAGAAATGCGAGCAACGGAGAGAAAATGACGAAGAGACTGAAAGGCAATCCCGTCGTAATCCCCCACGAAGACCTCGCGGATGCAGAGCAGAAGAAGGGGCTTCTGACTCGTATCAGAGAAGTCTATCGAGGAATTCGGGGTGCCTCGGGTCCGGACCAATGAATGAAGTCTTCAACTACTGGCGGTGGTTTTTCAAGGGCAGTGGCGGCAAGCCCGGTTTTCGGGGGTTGCTCAACCGCTGGCTGTTCATCCATGCCGCTGTGGGGATTGTCCTGGGCTTTCTTGTGAAAGTCGATTTGACGACTGCGGCGAACGCGGTATTGCTCCCCCTTGCCGGCATCTTCGTGGGTCTTTCCTTTGCCTGGGCCGGAAATGCACAGGGGCTTCTGCAGAGCAGCGAGATCGAGGAGATGGCGAAGCGCCATGCAGGTGGCTTCGTCGAATACGTATTCGTGTATCAGACGGCGATCTTGACGATTCTTCTGACGCTTTGCCTCTGGGGCCTTGCGGGACTACGAGTCTTTGAATCCCGGCTGTTCGTTACCGAATCAGGCGAGGCGAGGTATTCTGCCATGGCGGTCAAGATCGGGTTGTTCACTCTCTCAAGTCTGACCTTGCGCGAGTGCTGGCACGTCGTACTCGGCGCGCAATGGATGCTATTGGCACGAAGGACGATCAGAGCAAACCAGCTGAAGCGGAAGTCGGGGCAGAGCAATGACGCAGAAGGAGACTAAAGACAATGTAGACCATCCCCAGGGCATGAAGTACGTTGTGGGTCCTCGCGGTTTCGACAAGCAAGGGGAGGCGTTTCTTGCCTGCGACAGCGACATTGCACATTAGCGATCCGTTGTTTCCCGCCAACCTCAAAGACACGCTTGGCGCCCATGCGCCTTCCGATATCTCCCTTTTGGGTGAAAGAAAGCTCCTGAGCACGCGCAAACTCGCCCTTTTCTGCTCCCGCAAGTGCCCCGGCGACATTATCCTGAAAACCTACGATTTCGCCGTCGCGCTGCGTGAGGCTGGCGTCACTGTAGTGAGCGGCTTTCACTCGCCGATGGAGAAGGAGTGCCTCTCAATCCTTCTGCGGGGAACCCAACCCATCATCATCTGCCCGGCGCGGAGTATCGACAAGATGAGGGTCCCGTCAGAGTGGAGGGGCGCGATTGAGAAAGGCAGGCTCCTTGTCCTGTCGGCCTTTGAGAAAGGGCAGGACCGAATAGCAAAGCACCTTGCCCGGGAGCGCAACAGATTTGTGGTGGCCTTGGCCGAGACAATCGCAATTGCCCACGCCCAGCCGGGCGGCCAGACGGAGGAGCTCGCACAACTGGCCCTGTCCTGGGGCAAGCCGATGTACACATTCAAAAGCCCCCAGAACTCCAACCTCATCAACCTCGGCGCCTTGACGGGTGGTTTGGAAGGTATCCTGCAGGAACTAAGGCAAGAGCAAACGGGAACCGATTCCTGACATACCGCAACGTGGTATGCTGCATCCGTCGTAATACTCAAGATGGCTCAATGTTCAATATAGATAACGGCCATTCAATCCGGTAATGAAGGCCCACACAACATTCTGGATTTGCCGCGGATTGGCCCTTGCTTTGGGGGAGTGATAATGCCTCTGCGCCGAAAGCAAAGCGGTGACGGTCCGCCGGGAGTATTTATGTCAGGCGCCGCCGCCTACGTGCCTGATGCAACAACGCGTTTTAGCACATCGCCGGCAGTCACATCTGCCGCAGCATCATGAAGATAACGGTGGCAATATCCAAAGTAACGCCCTCATCTGCCGGATCTTCCATATGCGTGCGGCAAAGAATAGGCCCTCCAATCCGTCTCGTCAACAGGATTCCACCGCAGGAATAGGATTCCGTCGCTGTTTTGAGCCATAGGATTCCGCCCGCCGACGCGCAAGAGCCGGGCAGATTCCATTCCCATCAATCCCCGCAACTCCACTGACCCCCACTCCCTCTTATTTATACACTATGGC
>JAGHCE010000027.1 GCA_021160625.1 Planctomycetota bacterium
CGACAGCGGCTGCGAGTCGAATTTTACCAGGCGGACATATATGGATGCGGTCGCCGCACCGCGCGAATACATCCTTGCCGGCGATATTTTCGAGGTGAACCTATCCCAGCGATTGAGCGTACCTTTGGAGACGGCGCCGTGGGAGTTGTACGCGCGATTGAGGCATCACAATCCCGCGCCCTATGCGGCATTTCTTTCCTGCGGGGAGGCCGCCGTCGTTTCCTCGAGCCCGGAACTCTTCCTGAGAGTGCAAAAAGGCCGCGTCATCACCCGGCCCATCAAGGGGACGATCGCTTCCAGCCCCTCGCCCCGGGAAGACGAGGAGGCCGTGCGAACACTCGCCGCCTCAGAGAAAGACAACGCCGAACTCGCAATGATAATCGACCTTGAGCGAAACGACATCGGCCGCGTATCGAAGTACGGCAGCGTAAAAGTCCGCGAGCAGGCTCGCCTCGAGACCTTCGTCGGTGTGCACCATCTTGTCTCGACGATCGAGGGGCGGCTTCGCGGCGATGTCTCTCTCCCGGACCTTTTGAGGGCGACTTTCCCCGGCGGTTCCATCACGGGCGCACCGAAGGTCAGGGCAATGCAGATTATCGACGAGCTGGAACCCTGCCGGAGGGGCGTTTACACCGGGTCAATCGGGTACGTGCTGCCGGGCGGGCGGGCGGAATTCAACATTGCGATCAGGACGATGGTCTGCTGTGAGGGCCGAGTGCGGTTGCAGGTGGGCGGAGCCGTCACGGCCGACAGCGACCCTGCCGCCGAGTACGAGGAAACACTCGCAAAGGCCCGCGGTATGATGGCTGCCCTTGGTTTCAATGTGCCGCCGTCGCACAGCCGGAAGCAGGAGGCATTCGAACAATGTGCCAGGAGACCCATTACGAACTGATCGACCCGTCCGGGAGGGCGCTTGCGTCGTCCCAAATCCCCGTAGATGCACTAAGTCTCGGGCGGGGCGTCTTCGAAACCATCCTTTTCATTAACGCGGCAGCCGTGTTCCGGCGCCGTCACGTCGATCGGCTGGTCGCCTCTTGCCAGGCGCTCCAGATAGCCGACGAGGGCCAGGCCAAGGCGCTTTTCGATCACGCGGAGCAGTTCGCCCGCCGGCATCCGGGCCCCAGGGTACGTGTAAGACTTGCGGTTTTCGGCGAGCCCGGAGGCCGTGGCGCCGTGGGCCTTATGGCCCTCAGGCCCGCCGGGCAGCCCAAGGCTTCAATGAAGCTTATCCTGGCGGATTCTTGCAGAAACACCTCCTCGCCGACGGCGGCGCACAAGAGTGTCAACTACCTCGACAACCTGCTGGCACTCGGCGAGGCAAAGGCCGCCGGCTTCGACGACGCGCTCTGGCTTGATGAGAGCGGCAACGTGGCCGAGACCTCCACGGCGAATATATTTCTGGAGATCGCAGGCGCGCTCGTAACGCCTTCGCCCGGAGCCATCCTGCCGGGAATCGTCAGGGGCTGGCTGCTGGAGACGGCCGGGAAAGCGGGAGTAAGGGTGCTTGAGGGCAAGATACCCGCCGAATCCCTCGGCCGCGTGGAGCGGGCCTTTGTGACCAATTCAATCATAGGGCTCGTACCGGTGTCGCAGATTGGCCGGAGACCGCTTGGGGATGCCGCTGAAGCCGAGTGGTTTGCGGCCCTGCAGGACGCCTATACTTGTGTCCTGGCCGCCCCCGGCGGCGCTACATCCGCTTTGTCAGAATGAGAACGCCTATCACGACGAAGAGTGCCCCGGAGACCTTGCTGAGGACGGCGGGGCTGACGAGGCGCGTAAAGGCGGCGCCGAAAAGGGCCCCCAAGAGCGCCGAGAGCACGAGGGCCAGCGCCGACCCCGTGAAGACGGAGATGACCGGGTAGCCCTTCGCGGCGAAGTTCATCGTCGCAATTTGGGTCTTGTCGCCGAGTTCCGCGAGAAAAACCACCCCGAAGGTGGCCGCAAACGCCTTCCACTGCCAGTCCATCAACTCTCCCCTTACTGTCTCTATTCAGAATTCCAGTCGCTCGAACTTGGCCCAGCCGATGCTGAGGAAAAAGACGCTCGTCAGGGTACCCAGGGCGAGGCTGAGTGCAAGGTAGGCTCCCAGGATTTTGTAGTGCTGTTGCCCGGGCGCGCCTGCCGCGAATTGTGCGAGGGTGGTGTGGTAAGGCAGCGCAACGGTGACCATCATCACCGCGATATAGAGCATCGAGACGATGAGGTTCAAGGTTCCGCCGAAGCCGGCGACGATCTTGGCCGCGTTGTCCTCCTTGAGATTTGGGTATCTCGCGCCCAGGCCCACGGAGATCGCCGAGAGCCCCGCACAGATGGCCAGCACCAGCACCGCGTGACAGACCACCATACTCAGCGGAAATTCGAGGATGTAGTTCGAAAGGAGTATCAGTGCTTCGCTTATGAGAAGAGAACCAAAAAAGGCGAAGAAAAACTTCCCGTAGAGAATCTGTTTTCTCTTTACGGGTGCAAGGCCGAGGACCCAGAACTTCTTCCCTTCCAGGCTCACCAGCGGAAATATGAAGCGCCCCGTGAAGGTGGAGAGCACGAGGGAAGTGGCCGCAAGATTCAAGAGCGAGATCGTACTTCGTGCGTGTTTCATCCCGAGATTGTAAGGCAGCGAGCGGATGTTCGCTATGTAGATTGCCAGGACGCCGAAAAAGATGAGCACCTGGCTCCACTGGGACGGGTCCCGCAGGAAGGTTTTCAAATCCTTGGTGAGAAAGATCCGTATCTCGCGCGGGAGAAAGAAAAACAGCCTGTGGATCGCCCGAGAGAGCACCTTGTGCCGCGAGCGAAGGTACCTGGCGGCCGAGGAGTGGGACTTGGAAAAACTCCTCCAGAAGAGTCGCCGGCTCGTCGCAGCGGCGATGCTTGCGAAGAATATGGAGTTACTCAATATCACCAGGAGATAGAAGAGCGCCCTTGACGGCCGCGAGTGGCCGAGGCTCAGGATCGCCTTTGAGAGCCAGAGGCTCGGGAGCCAGGGGTTCTGCGAGAAGGCGAGCTTGCCGGTGATCCTGGATATGTCCGAAATGGCGAAGCTCGGTGACGCCGAAAAAGCTGAGGCATACTTGATTGCCGCAAGAACCGTTAGAAGAAAGGCCGCCGCCAGCACAGCGAGGAATACCCGCAGCCGCGACCTGGGCACGAAGTTCACGAACAGGATTGCCAGCAGGCTACCGATGGATGCCGGGATGGCCACGAACACCACGAACATCACAAGCGCCGCCGGGTAGAAATACCAGGGGACGCCGCTCGTGTAGCCGTATGCCAGGATTATCGGCACTCCAAGGTATAAAAACGCCCACGAACTGTACATGAGCGTCTCGATGAGCTTGTACGCGAAGAGCGATTCCTCGCTGATCGGCAGGGTCAGCAGGAAGTTCGTTTCCCTCGAGTTGTAGAGGCTGCTGTAAAAAAGCACGGCGTTTGAGAAGACGAGCATAACCAAGAGCGATAGGAAAAAGAGGGCGAATACTATTGCGATCAGGAACGTTTCAAAGCCCTGGACCTGCGAGATGAAAAGAAACCCTTCGCGGAACGCTTCGAAGAGGGCCGCCCAGAATGCCAGGGCGAACACCGCGATAAAGGCGGTCTTCAGCCTGGACTCGTGCCGCAGCGCCATGACGGCGTTGGCAAGCACCCGGCGGCGCGCCCGCAGGATTGTCGCGAGGTCAGACACCGGGGTTCTCGGTTATCGCGAGGAAGACGTCCTCAAGCCGCCCTCCCACGCGAGCTTGCCTTCTCAATTCGCCGATGGTCCCGAGCGCCACGAGATCGCCGCGGTCAATGATCCCCACCCGGTCGGCTATGTCCTCGGCGACACTCAAGGTGTGGGTGGACATAAAGACGCAGGCGCCTTCGCGGGCCTTCCCGGTAAGGATGTTCTTCAAGAGCTTGGCCGAGCGCGGGTCCAGGCCCACCATCGGCTCGTCAATCACGATTACGCTGGGGTCGTGAAGAAGCGCCGCCGCCATCACGACGCGCTGCTTCATACCGTGGGAGTAGTTTTCGGCCAGCTGATCGGCGAACTCCCCAAGCTCGAACAACTCGATCATCCGGGCAACCTTGACGTCTCCAATGTCCCTCTCGATGTTGTAGATGTCGGCTATGAAGTGCAGGAACTCCCGGGCTGTTAGTTTTTCGTAGAGGTATGGCTGGTCGGGCACGTAGCTCAGGGTTTCCTTGGCCGAGATTGCCTGGGTGGCCATATTATAGCCGCAGACGGCCACCGAACCCCCGCTCGGCCGCAGGAGCCCCACGATCATCTTTATGGTCGTCGTCTTTCCGGCGCCGTTGGGACCGAGAAAAGCGAAAATCTCGCCCGGCTTAATCTCCAGAGCGAGGCGTCTCACCGCGCATTTCTCGCCGAAGTACTTCGATACGTATTGAAGACTGATCATCTTCCGGAGTCTCCCTGTAAACCAGAGTGTATCCCCACGGGGTTTCTTCCTTGAGGACCATGCCCTCCTGGGTGGCCCAAGCTGCAAGCTGGGACCCGCCCCAGTCCATTACGACCTTGTAGACCTTGAATTGCCTCGGTGGTTCTCCATCCCTTATCGCCAGCTCGATTGTCTCCTTGCCAACCACCTTTACTTCGACCGCGCGCGCGCGCTGGGAGAGCGGGTCCAGGAACTTCGTCCGCCATCTCTGCCCCACCTTGAGGCGCGCTCCCAGGGGGAACGGGTTGAAGTACGAGGAAATCACCGCGTTGTCATACGGGATTACCTCCTCGAAGGTTTCCCCCGCCACCTTCAGGCGGATTTTGAGCCTGTCCCCGGCGCGCACGCCGGTGACCTCGGCGCGCTTTCCGGCGAAGTTGACGGCCATAAACAGGTTGTCCAACTGCTTGTCCTTGTCCAGGATTACCTCAAGGATCGCCTGGACTCTTGCCTGGATCGCACCTACCTGTATCTTGAGCGACGTGAGGTTCACGATGGTGTAGGTCCCATCGACCTCGGGGGTGGTCACCGTCTGGCTCATTCCTACCTGGACGGTGTCCTTGAAAACCGCCATTTCCCGTACAATGGGCGTGTGTGACACGCGCACAACGGCCTCGTAACCCGGATTATCCTGGGCAACGTACCCAGGCAGCACGTCGATCTTGAAAAGAAGGCCCATCATCACGAGCCAGAACGCCGTCGATAGGAAAAATGCAATCCTGTTCACAGCCTTTCCGCCTCACTGCCTTGTTTGCCTCGACGTATCATACCAGATATTTGCCTTTGACGTTCGCCATTTCCGCCGGTATCCTTTTCGGGTACTTCCGCCAACCTTCCTACGCATAATTAACAGAATTGTTCCCAAAAGGTTTCGATAAGCGAGAGAGGGGGCCTTGAAATACCGGAATAATTCACCGGATGCCTCAAAAGAGGCACCCTGCAAGCCGCCTCGGTACAGATGCCTGCTGCGCAAAGCGCTCGTCGTCCTGGCCGGCGGCCTTGCGCTTTTTGCCGTTATGCTCCTCTGGAGACCAGAAGGCGCCGATAGCACTGGGCCGACAGGTTCCTTTATCTCCGTATTGATGCGAACCGAGATACCAAGAGCCTCCGGCGAGATATCCGCCTACGGCGCCGCGACTCTTACCCTACGCGAGGCCGAGATTGCGGCCCTCGCCGCCGCCCTGCAGAGAGACGACTCCGCCTTGGGGCCGCCGGTAGCCGACGCCGTCGGCAGCTTCGTCCCTGCCTGGATAACGGCTGTTTCCGGCTGCAGGATCCGCCGCGACGGCCTCACAGTGTACCTCGCCTGCAGGAAGGGCGTTTCATTCTATGTCACGCTTGAGGGGCGCCTCGTTCGCGGAGACGACGGACGACTCGACTTCGAACTGACCTGCCTCAAGGTCGGTCTTGTGCCGATTCCGCTCGGTTTGGCCGGGAGGCTTTTCAATCTGGAAGATGTCGTTATAATTGACCCCGACTGTACGGGTTTGCATGTGGAGCGACTCGTGACCCACAAGGGGCGGATTACGCTGTATCTTGAGGATAGCCGGAGGAATCTATGACACAGAACTTCATAGAAGCCGTGAAATCGAGGATTCTCGTCGGCGACGGCGCAATGGGCACCGGGCTTATGGCCAAGGGTCTCGAGGCGGGCGGGTGCCCCGACCTGTGGAACGTCGACCACAGGGGCGACGTCGTCGACCTGCTCCGTGCGTACCGCGAGGCCGGCGCCGACCTGCTTCTTACCGATACGTTCGGGTCGACCCGCTGGAAACTGGGGGCATTTGGTCTCGACGAGCGCGTCGACGAGATAAACGCCGCCGCCGTCGACCTCGCGCGCGAGGCCGCTGCTGGAGAAGCGTTCGTCCTCGGCGACATCGGCCCCACCGGGCGGTTTGTGGCGCCGTTGGGTACTGATCCGCGTGAGGACTTTGTTGAGGTCTTCCGGGAGCAGGCCGCCGCCCTTGCCGCCGCCGGCGTCGACGCCATCATCCTTGAGACGTTTATGAGCCTCGACGAGCTGCTCGCCGCGCTCGATGCCGCCAGGTCGACGGGCCTTGTGGTCATTGCCTCGATGTCCTACACCAAGGACCAGGCCGGCACGTTTCACACGATAATGGGTGACGACATCCCCGGCTCAACCGCGCGGATAGAGGCCGCCGGCGCCGACATAATCGCCGCCAACTGCGGCTCGGGGCCCGACGACTACGTCGATATTGCGAAGACGCTTTGCGGGGCGACGAGCCTGCCGGTGATGGTCGAGCCGAACGCCGGTCTGCCGCAGCTGGTCAACGGCGAGACCGTCTTTCCGATGGGCGCCGACGAGTTCGCCTCTTACGTTGAGGGGATACTCTCAGCCGGCGTCAGGATAATCGGCGGCTGCTGCGGCACGACCCCCGACCACATCCGAGCCATCCGTCGCGTCGTCGATTCCCTGGCTTGAACTCAGCCTCGCCCGCGGAAGGTCAGTGGATTGCCGCGTGCAACGCGCGTGGCCCCCGTAGCAAAAGGGGGCGAAGCCCTCCTGGTGGGCAAGCCACCAGTGCCACATTGCCATCCGTAGGGGCGCCGCTTGCCGCACGCGTATCATTTTCACTACAGAGACACAGAGAAATGCAAGGTAGGGGCGAGGCATTGCCTCGCCCTCGGAAGGCCAGTTGATTCTCGCAGACAACGTCTGCGAGCTCCATAGCAGGATGGGGACGAAGCCATCCGAAGCCCTCCCCCTGTCGTTGCCTTGACAACAGGTCGGATGTGCTTACTATTTAGCAACTTGCGACGACAGGCGCCCTTCGACGGGGAGAGAGATGCCAAACGCCAACTACATTGTTTTCACGCTGTTTCTCGCGGTGTTTCTTATGAGCGTGGTGCTCCACGAGGTGGCCCACGGGTGGGTCGCCAAGCAGTGTGGAGACCCCACGGCCGAGCTTGCGGGGCGGCTCTCGCTCAATCCCATCCGCCACATCGACCCCGTTATGACGATAATCGTGCCGTTCTTTATGATGTATTTCGCCGGCATCATATTCGGAGGCGCCAAGCCCGTGCCGGTCAACCCCTACAATTTCCGCAACCTCGAACGAGACGACCTCAAGGTCTCTGTGGCGGGAGTGGTGGTCAACTTCACCATCGCGGCGGTTTTCGGCTTCGGGCTGCATCTGTGGCAGCCGGGCCAGATGGGCTTTACCCTCTTTGCGCTCATTGCCGTTGCCAACCTCGTGCTGGCGTTTTTCAACCTGATACCCATCCCGCCGCTGGACGGCAGCCACGTGATGCGCTTTGTCATTGCGCGGCTGAGTCCCCAGGCGGCGGCGCGCTACGAGCGGCTCGGGATGTTCGGGCTTGTCCTTGTGTTCCTTCTCTTCCGGTTTTTCTCTCCGCTGCTCTTCGGCGCGGTGAATTTCGTATGGACTGACATATTTATGATAAAGAACGTAAGCTGGATGGCGGTCATAGACCAGTTCAGGCAGTCCTTCGCCGCATAGCGTTGCCGTCTCCAAAGGGGAACCGATGAAAACGGGCACGATCTTGAGCGGGATGCGGCCGACGGGCCGGCTTCATATTGGACATCTGGTAGGGGCGCTTTCCAACTGGGCGGCGCTCCAGGACGAGTACACCTGCTTTTTTATGATTGCCGACTGGCACGCCCTGATGAGCGAGTACGCCAACCCCGAGGTGGTCAAGGAGGCGACGCCCCAGGTGGCCATCGATTTCATCGCGGCCGGCCTCGACCCCGAGCGCTCAACCATCTTCGTACAGTCGGACATAGCGGAGCACCTCGAGCTCTATATGGCCTTTTCCTGCGTCACGCCGCTGGGGTGGCTCGAGCGCTGCCCCACGTACAAGGAGCAAATGCGAAACATCAAGGACAGGGACATAAGCAACTATGCCTTCCTGGGCTATCCGGTGCTCCAGGCCGCCGACATCCTCATCTACAAGGCCGACACCGTGCCGGTGGGCGAGGACCAGCTGCCGCACGTCGAGCTGACGAGGGAGGTTGCGCGCCGCTTCAACAATTTCTACGGCGAGATTTTCCCCGAACCGCAGGGCAAGCTCACCAAGGTGCCGCGTCTTCCCGGCCTCGACGGACGCAAGATGAGCAAATCCTACGGCAACTTCATATCCCTTTCAGACACGGCCGACGACGTCTCCCGCAAGGTTATGACGATGTTTACCGACCCTCAGCGCCAGCGCAGAGGCGACCCGGGCCGCCCGGACGTCTGCAACCTGTACAGTTATTACGAAGTATTCGCGCCCGATGAGGCCGCTGCCGTGGCCCAGAAGTGCCGGGGCGCCGAGTGGGGCTGCACCGACTGCAAGAAGAGACTTGCCGAGGTGCTCTCGGACACGCTTGCCCCGATTCAGAAAAGGCGCGCCGAGCTGGAAGCCGACCCCGGGCGCATAGAGCGCATCCTGTCCGAAGGTGCGGCCCACGCCCGCGAAATCGCTCAGGCCACGATGGCCCAGGTGCGCGAAGCCATAGGGCTGAAAATGGAAAGAAGATAGCCCCTTTCAGCCGAAAAGACTCAAAAGCAACGCTGTCATACGGACTGCTAAGGGGTACTCTGTGACGCTTCCGGCGAACTACAAGGTAGATCTTGAGGCCTTCAATGGGCCAATGGACCTTCTGCTCTACCTCGTTCGGCAAAGCGAGGTGGACATCTGCGACATTCCGATTGCCGAAATTGCGGGCCAGTTTCTCGCCTACGTGGAGATGCTGGAGGCACTCGACATCGAGTACGCATCGGCGTTTCTGGTGATGGCTGCGACCTTGATGGACATAAAGGCGAAGATGCTCGTGCCCAAGCAGCCCGACGGCGAAGACGAGGACGAGGAGGATCTCATCGATCCGCGCGAGGAACTTGTGCGGGAACTCCTCGAATACAAAAAGGTCCGCGACGCGGCACTTTACTTGGAGGGGCGCTTCGACGAGCGCAGGCGGATGTTCGAGAGCGGCGCCGAGGCGCCTGAGCCGGGCGAGAAACCACTCGAAGAGATAGAGGTGTGGGACCTCTTCACGGCTTTTTCGAAACTGCTCAAGCAGATAGGCGCCGGAACGTCCCAGATTGTTTCGCGGGAACTGCCCATCGAGGCGTACATAGAAGTGATCCTGCAGAGGCTTGAGAGCGCCGGCAGGCTGGCTTTCGTGGACCTTTTCGACGCATCGGCCGACCGCACGAGCATTGTGGGGACATTCGTGGCACTTTTGGAGCTTGTGCGCCAGGGGCGCATCCGCGCGCTCCAGGAGAGCGAGTTCGGCGACATTGTAATCGAACTGCGCCGGGAAGCGGCGTGACACGTGCTGGTGCCCCCGGCACCGAACACCCCGGGCGCCGGCGCAATGCCGCCTGAAGGCACGACTGCCCCGTGAGGTAAGCGCCCTTGAAGGATGAGTCCGGAACTTTCCTGAGAAACGTCACCAGCCTCACCACGGCGAACTTCCTCGCCCGCGCTGTCGGCGCCTTTGTTAGCATCCTCGTAATGAACCACCTCGGCGATATGCGCTACGGCTTTTTCAAGGCCGCTATGTCGTTTGCCACCATCGTCTTGATATTCGCTGAGACCGGCGTCGGGATGCGCTTTGTCTATGACTGTTCCGGTGACAAGTCGAAGATACGCGAGCATTTCGGCGCGGCGTTGATGTTGCAGGTGCTGCCCTATCTTGCCGCCTGCCTTGTGGCGGCCTTCGTCGCTCCTATTTTTTTCAGCAGTCCCTCCGAGCGCGTCGTCATCACCATAGTCGTGATAGTCTCCGCCGCGGCGGTTCTTCGCGTCCTGGCGGAAACCTGCGAAAAAGTGATGAACGTCTACCGGGAAATGCACTTGACGGCGCTGCTGCGTGCGGGGCGTTTCGTTGCGATAGCCATCGGCGGCGTCATCGTGGTGTGGGCGGATATGGGGCCGGTGGCGTGGGCGCTTGTAACGCTCTTCTCGATGGGCGCCGCGGCGGTTGTGAGTTTCGCCATCGCGCTCTCGTTTGTGAGGCCGAAGTTCGTCAAATCAATGCTGTGGCCGACGCTGAGGGCGTCGTACATCTTCGGTGCGGGTGCTGTCTGTTTTGCAATTTACGACCAGGTCGACCACTTTATGCTCTCGCAGTTCGGGCCGCCGGCCGAGGCGTTCAAGGCGGTCGGCATCTACGGCGCGGCCTACGTCCTCATTTCATTCACCTACACGATACCGTCCTCCTTCGTCGCGTCGATGGAGCCGGTGGCATTTGCCGCCCGTGGCGACTTCACCAGGCTCTCAAGGCTCGCCACGCTTTCGGTGCGCGCGATCGGGGCTCTCGGAATGCCGCTGGCGCTCGGCGTGTTCCTGCTTGCCGACAGGCTCCAGGCACTCGTACTTCCGGCGTTCGGAGTCGACGCCGCCGTGGCGCTCAAGATACTGGCGCTGTTTGCGGGCTTGAGGTTTGTGGACTTCCCGGCGGGGATGCTGATGGCGGCGGCCGGGATGCAGGGGCGTCGGGTAGCGATCCAGGCGGCAGCGCTCGTACTCAACGTCTGTGCGAATTTCCTCCTGATACCAAGCTACGGCTTCGCCGGGGCCGCCTGGGCGACGGTGGCCACGGAGGTGCTCATCCTTACCCTTTACAACGTCAGCCTCATGCGGAAACTCGAGGGCTTCCGAGGACCGCTCGTTCTAGGCAAGCCTGTCGTCGCCGCTGCCGTAATGGGGCTTTTCATATGGGGCCTCCAGCGGGTGGGCGCGCCTCTCATCGACGGTAACCGGTTCGCGTGGCTTGTCATCGTACCGCTTGCCGCGGGCGTCTACTTCGGGTGCCTTATGGTGACCAAATATGTCAAGGAAGACGAGGCCGCCGCAATCAGGAGGTTTGTCGCGAAGTTCGCCTTCTGGCGGAGAAACAATGCAGGGCAACAGTAAAAAAAGGATTCTCATCGTCATCCGCCAGTTTTTCCCGCTGGCCGGCGGCGCGGAGATGCAGGCCTTGAGGCAGGCCCGGTCGTACATCGAGATGGGCCATTCGGTGCGCATTGTGACCGCGCGCTACGACCGCACGCTGCCGCGCAGGGAGGACTTCGACGGTGTTCCGGTTACGCGGCTGGCTACCCTGGGGGTGCGCTTCCTGGGATCGGTCGTGTTTCTGGGCCACCTTGCGGCTTGGCTCGTTCGGCACAGGAGACGGTACGATGCGGTGCTGGTGTTTCACGTCAAACAGCCGGCGATGGTGGCGGCGCTCCTTTGCCCCTTGTTGGGTAAACGCGTCGTCGTGCGGGACGAGGCGGCGGGTGAATATGGAGACGTCGAGGCGCTCGGCCGCAGTGTCGGCGGGGCCTTTATCCTGTGGGCCTGCAAGAAGGCCCGGGCATTTATCTCGGGCAGCAAGGACACCACCGAGGAGCTCGCCGCGGCAGGTGTCGCGCCGGGGAAGATACGCACAATCCCCTGCGGCATTCCGCTTGAGGCGTTTTCGGACCTGCCGACCAAACAGGATGCCCGTCGGCGGCTGGGAATTCCCGAAGGCGCCTTCGTCGCCGTCAACGTCGGCAGGCAGACCGCCCAGAACGATTTGAGGACGCTTATTGCCGCGTGGCGCCAGTTCCTGCCACGGTGCCCCGGGGCGCTTCTTATCCTCGTGGGCGACGGGGACGAAAAAATATACCTTGCGGAGCTTCAGGCGAAGTGGGGACTCCGGGAGAGCGTGCGCTTCGAGGGTTGGAGAGAAAACGTCGGCGACTACCTCGCTGCTGCGGACGTCTTCGCATCGTGCAGCATAAGCGAGGGCACTCACATAGCCCTTGGGGAGGCGATGGCGGCGGCGCTGCCCGTCATTGCGACTCCCGTAGGCGGTGCGCGCGATTTCGTCCGCGACGGCGAGAACGGCTGTATCGTGGACATTGCCGATGCCTCGGCGCTGGCCCGGCGGCTCCTTTTCCTGGCTACAGACGCCGAGGCGAGACTGGCGATGGGAAAGGCCGCGCGGGAGACCGCCGTCAGGGAACTTGCCCAGGAAGAAACGGCGCGCCGGCATCTCGAAACACTCTTTCGGGTGCCCGGCAGGGCGCGCCGCCGCCGAAGGCTCCGCATAACGCACATCATTGCCACTCTTGACAGGGGCGGAAGCGAGCGGCAGATGGCCGAGCTTGCCGTTCGGATCGACCGGGAGGCCTTCGAGACGAAGGTTCTGTGTCTTACGCGCGGCGGGCCGACGGCGGTTGTCCTTGCCACCGGCGGTGTGGAATACCGCATTCTCCGGAAAAAGAGCGGAGTTGATATCCCGTGTTTTTTCCGGCTTGTTCGTGAACTCTTCCTTTCTCCTCCCACTGTAGTTCACACGTGGCTTTTCACGGCGAACCTCTACGGGCGCCTCGGGGCTCTTGTGGCGGGCGTGAGGAATATAGTGGCCTCGGAGCGCTCGACTGACCCTTGGAAGTCGAAGGTACACCGAGCGGCTGACAGGGTGCTGGCGGCTTTTACCGGGGTTGTTGCGGCCAACAGCGTTGCGGTAAAAAGGAGCTTGTGCGAACAGGGGCTGGACGCACGCAAGGTGAAGGTCATCGGCAACGGGGTCGACGTGGCACGCTTTGAGGAAAGGTCGGTGAAGGACTCGCGCTTTGCACTGGGGCTCGGCGTCGAGGGGCCGTATTTCGGGTACATCGGGAGACTCGCCTTCGAGAAGCGGCCGGAGCTCTTCGTGGAAGTCGCAAAGAAGGTCTTGCGCCGGCACAAGGGGGCCATGGCCGTTCTTTTCGGCGATGGGCCGATGAAAAGCGCCTTGGAGGAGGAAGCCGCGGACTCGGCGGGGAAAATCATCTTCTACGGCGACTGCCCGAAGGTCGAGCTGGCGCACGCGGCGCTTGACTGCCTGGTTTTGACAAGCCAGTGGGAGGGTTTTCCGAACGTCGTCCTGGAAGCGATGGCGTCGGCAAGGCCGGTGGTGGCCGTCAGAATGGACGCAACCGAAGAGC
>JAGHCE010000110.1 GCA_021160625.1 Planctomycetota bacterium
GCCTGAAGGTCTCCGTAGCGGATGTTCTCCCGGAGAGATTGTGCGAAGAGAAACACGTCCTGCGGCACAACCGTCACCAGGCTGCGCAGGTCCGAAAACGCGATCCGCCGGATGTCAACGCCGTCAATCGTCACCGTTCCTTCCTGCACGTCCCACAGGCGCGCCAAGAGGCCCGCAACGGTGCTCTTACCCGCCCCGGTCGGCCCGACAAGGGCAACCGTCTCGCCGGCGCGGATGGACAGGTTGATGCCGTGGAGCACCGGCTCATCGCCGTAGGCAAAGGCGACGTCGTTAAACTGCACATCGCCGGTGAAGCCGCCGTCGGGCCGTTCGGGGTCTTCAGGCGCAGCGAGGGCAGGCTGTAAAGCCATCCAGGAGGATACGCGGGCAAGCGAGGCGGCGGCGGACTGAAACGTGTTGTAAACGAGGCTCAGCTCGCGCAACGGGGCGAAGAACCGGTTGACATACACCAGAAAGGCCACGAGCACGCCCACGCTCATCACCCCGTCGGCCACCAGCGCCCCCCCGTAGCCAAGCACCAGCGCCGTTCCCAGCATATTCGTAATCGTCATCGTCGGAAAAACGGCGGCAAAGAGGATGCTCACACGCAGGTTGGCCTTCATATTGCGCATACTCAGGTCTTCAAACTGCTCCACAGTAAATGATTCACGTGAGAGCGACTGCACGACACGCATACCCGAGACGCCCTGCTCCACACCCGTATCCACGGCGGCAAGTTCCTCGCGCACATTGTGATATGCGCGCCTCATCTGCCTGCCGAGATAACCCATACTGACCACGATGACCGGAATCGTCGCCAAAACCACCAGCGCCAGCCGCACGTTAAACATCAGCATCACCACCACGATGCCGCCCAACGCCAATGCATCGTTCGCCAGGTGGATCAGGTTGTGCGTCACAAAGTCGGAAAGCGTGTTGACGTCGTTGGTCAGACGCGACACGATCTCGCCCACGCGTTCCTTCTCGTGAAAGGCGATGCTCTGCCCCAGGACGTGGGAGAAGAGGTCGCTTCGAATAGCATGCACAACGTGCTGCCCCATCCAGCCCAACAGGTACCCCTGCCAGTAGGAACCCAGCCAGTAAACACCGGTAAGGCCGAGATAACCCAGCGCCACCAGGGCAAGACCCGTGGCGTTTCCCCCGGCGATGCAGCCGTCAACAGCCACCTTGACAAGGTACGGCATCGTAAGCGTCGCCGCCGTAACCGCCAGCATCGCTGAGATCGCTACAGCCAGCTTGCCTTTATAGGGGCGCAGGTAGCGCCACAGCATCCGGATGCTCCCACGATCGAGGTTCCGGACGCGATATTTCTCCTCGCGCCCTTGAAGCCTCATCATAAATCCGCCTCGGAAGCTCATTCCTCACGCTCCTGGCCGCCAGGGAGGGTCTCGCCCACCAGCTGCAGGTTGTAGAGCTCGCTGTACGGGCCGCCGGCCGCCATCAATACCTCGTGCGCGGACTGCGTGGCGCTGCTATGCCCACGCTCCACTATGCGCCCCTCGTCCAGCACAACAATCTGGTCGGCCTGGCGAACGGTCCAGAGCCTGTGGGCTATGACAATGGTCGTCCGGCCCGCCCATACCTGCTGGAGCGCCTGCTGCATCCGCCGCTCGGTCTCGGCGTCGACGCTTGAGGTCGGTTCGTCGAGGATGAAGATACGCGGGTCGGCCAAAAGCACCCTGGCCAGGGCGATGCGCTGCTTCTGCCCTCCGGAGAGGCGCACGCCGCGTTCGCCGACGGGGGTTTCGTAGCCCATCGGAAGCGACTCGATGAAGTCGGAAATCTGCACGGTGCGGGCCGCCCATTCGACTTCCTTCCGGCCGGCGTGGGGGCTGCCGTAGGCGATGTTGTCGCCGATGGAGGCGTCGAAGAGAAAGACCGTCTGAAGAGCGATACCGACGGCGTCGCGCAGGCTTTTGACGGTGACCTTCCGGGTATCGTGCCCGTCGATGGTAATGAGGCCGGTCTCGGCGTCATAGAACCGTGGCAGCAGGTGGACGAGCGTCGTCTTCCCGGCGCCGGAGGGCCCCACTAAGGCCAGCATCTCGCCTGGCTGTATGTCCAGGTCGATGTTATGGAGGACTCCCAGCCGCCCGTCGTAGGAAAACGAGACGTCTTCGAACCGGATGTGGCCGGTTACAGGAGCAAGCGGCTCGGCGCCCGGCGCGTCCTGGATATCGGGGCGGGTGTCGAGCACTTCGAAAACCCGTTCGGCCGCAGCCGCCGAGCGCATAAGGACGCCGATCATCATCCCCGTCTGGCGAATGGGACGAAAGAGCATATTGATGTACGCGGTAAAGCCTATCAGCGTGCCCAGCGAGACCGTCTGTGAAATGACGCCTCTTCCGCCAAACCAGAGAACGAGAGCCATCCCAATGCCCATCAGGACGTTGGCGGCAGGCATCCAGAAGGAACCAATCCTGGTCGCCTCAATACCGGCCTTCCGGAAGGCCGTGCTCTGGCACTCGGCCTTTTTCTGCTCGAAAACCTCCCTCCCGAACACCTTGACGACCAGGATCCCGGCTAAGCTCTCCTGCAGCGATGCGGTGAGCTCGCCGAGCTTGCGGCGCATTCGGCCCATTGCGGGCCGTACGCGGACGGCGTAGGCCCTCATCCCGAAGGCGATAAGCGGCAGGAGAAAGAGGTAGAGAATACCCATCCGCCAGTTCCAGAAGAGAAGGACCACCAGGATGCCCGCCAGCGTCAGGAAGTTGGTCAGGACCATCACCGCCGCACGGCCGAAAAACTGGCTGAGCACGTCCACGTCCGCCGTAACCCGCGACATCAGGTCCCCGGTGCGCGCCTTGTCGTAGAAGGAAAAAGAAAGGCGGCTGAGGTGCCTGAAAACCGTGTTTCTGATCTCAAAGACGATCCGCTGCCCCGTGTAGGCCATGAGATACAGCCGCAGGAAATCGACAGCACCCTGAAACACCGAAAGAGCCACCAGCCCCCCGGCAGCCCACCAGATATACGCCCGGCGGCCGGGAATGATGAAGCGGTCCACCGACGCCCGGATAAGCCACGGAGGAGCAAGCCCCAGAAGCGTTGTAACCAGAATCGTGGCGGCAACGCCCGCCAGCAACAGCCAGTGCGGCTTCATCATCCCGGCCAAGCGGCGAAGAACGGGCAACACCGGCGCACCTTGGCGCGCACCCTTTCCCGCGGCCGGCTTCCCGGCGCCTTCTCCTTGGCGACGACGCTTGTGCCCCTGGTCCATTTGTCCCCTGACTTCTGCACCATCTTCTGCGGCGCAAATTGGAATATCTCCAGGCAGCCCTCCCCGCCAGGCGGCTGCGGGTACGGCTTCGGCACTCTACCAAACGGCGTTGCCGGCAGATCTGGCCCTGTGCCGGCAACAAGCACCCTGCTTTATTTCAGTACGCGCTAATATACTAATCCGGTCCCACCTGGTTGTCAATCTTGAACTCGCCGGGCAGGTAGCGGTCCGATGACACCCTGCCCCTCCTGCGCCCTTTTCAGCGCCAACTGGTAGGGCAGGCATTCTTGCCTGCCATAAAACCAGAGGAGTAGGACAGGCGTTCCTGCCTGCCATAAAACCAGAGGAGTAGGGCAGGCATTCTTGCCTGCCATAAAACCAGAGGAGTAGGACAGGCGTTCCTGCCTGCCACAAAACCAGAGGAGTAGGGCAGGCATTCTTGCCTGCCATAAAACCAGAGGAGTAGGACAGGCGTTCCTGCCTGCCACAAAACC
>JAGHCE010000162.1 GCA_021160625.1 Planctomycetota bacterium
ATGATCAGAAACCGGACACTTCCCTCACGCCTGACACCGCCGCCTGAAAGCCGCCAACGCGCCGATACCCGCCAGCACCAGCGCGAACGACCCCGGCACCGGTACCGCCGCGCCCGTGTCAAGCGCAAGCGTTACGTAATCAAAAGAAACCTGGTCTCCGGGGCGTGGCTGGTCGCTTGATCCGTACTGCCAGGCGTCGAAGAAAAAATCTGCCGTGCCATCGGCCAAAAGGGCAAGCATATCGCCGGGAATCGCCAGCGTCACAATACCGTACGTCTTTATCCCGGTGTAGTCCGAATCGAAAGCGCCGGGCACCTCGACGCCGTCCAGGAAAAGCCTGTCGTCGAATTGGTCGCCCCCGCCATAGCTCACGTGGTCGTCCTCGAGCCCGGCAAGGCCGAATTCAAGCCAGGCCGAGTTGACCGTGCCCGGTGCGGCGTACGCAAACGAAAAGGATGCGTCGGTTTCGCCGCCGACGCCGAAATCGGTGAAAAGCGGGTCGCTCGGTGTACGGTTGTCGAACGGGAACGACGGGTAGTTGCTCCCCGGAACCATCGGCGGCGTAAATCCAAGCCCGTCGATGTCGCCCAGCGTCACCGTCACAATGCTCGCGAAAAGCGGCCCCGATACCAACAAAAGCACCACTGCCCCTACCACAACAATCCCCACGCGCCTCATAAAACATACCCCACTTTCTCCCCCGTTGTCCCATTCTCCACGACGGGCTTTTCACGTTCGCCCCGGGAGGGCTGCCACGATGTGATTTGCCCCCTACTTCCCTGCTACTCCCTGCGCGCGCAATATAGGGTGACGGCGTGCACCCTGCAAGGGAAAAATCATCGGCGGCTCGAAATCACTCGGAATGTGCCGGATCGGGCCCAATCCGCCGGCCGTACGCGGCCTATGCCCGGCTGAAGAACTCGACAGTCTTTTCGAGGCCGGCGCCGAAGTCGAAGTGGGGATCGTAGCCCAGGAGCCTGCGGGCCTTGGAGATGTCGGCAAGGCTGTCCCGGACGTCTCCCGGACGCGGAGGGCCGTTTTCGCAAGGGGCATCCGTGCCGGTAATTTTGCAGATCGTCTTGAAGAGGTCCATTACGGTGTATGCGGTGCCCACGCCGACGTTGAAGACTTCTCCGGATGCGCCATCGGCGGTTGCGGCGAGGATGTTGGCCTGGACGACATTGTCCACGAAGGTGAAATCGCGCGACTGGCCGCCGTCGCCGTCGATGTGGACGGTCCGGCCGGTGAGGATTCGCGTGATGAAGATGGGAACGGCGGCGGAGTACTGGCTGGCGGGGTCCTGCCGGGGGCCGAAGACGTTGAAGTATCTCAAGGACACCGTTTCGAGGCCGTAGAGGGCCGGAAATATCCGGCAGTAGTTCTCGCCGGCGAGCTTGGCAACGGCATAGGGCGAAAGCGGCTGCGGCGTCATCGTTTCGACTTTGGGAAGGGTAGGGGCATCGCCGTAAACCGACGAACTCGATGCGTAGACGACGCGGGCGACGCCGGCGGTCGCGGCGGCCTTCAGGACCTTTAGCGTCCCGGTGGCGATGACGTCGTGGCTGGTCGAGGGGTCGGCGACAGAGCGCGGCACGCTCGGGATCGCCGCCTGGTGAAAGATGACCTCGGCGCCGGTGAAGACCCTCTCGAGCAGCCCATCGTCGCGGATGTCACCCTCCTGGAAATCGACGTCGGCGGCGATTTCGCGAATGTTCTCACGCCTGCCGGTGGAGAGGTCGTCGATGACGGCGACCGAATGGCCGTCTTCGAGGAGTCGCCGGACGAGGTTCGAGCCGATAAAGCCCGCGCCGCCGGTTACGACCGTCCGCATTATGCACCCTCATTGCGCACGAGTTCGTTGAACCTCTCATGCAGCAGCTTCGTCATCGGCCCCGGCTTGCCGTCGGCGATGAGCCTCTGGTCGATCTTGATGACGGAGATGACCTCGGCGGCGGTCCCGGTGAGGAAGCACTCGTCGGCCGTGAATGTTTCGTAGCGGCTCACCGTGCGCTCTTCGACGGGGATGCCCTCCTTGCCGGCCAGCTCGATGACGGCCTCCCGCGTTATGCCCTCGAGGATGCCGGAGCTGACGTCCGGCGTGATGAGCCGGCCGCCCTTGACGATGAAGATGTTGTCGCCGGTGCACTCGGCGACGGCGCCGTTGGCGTTGAGCATTATGGCCTCGGAACAGCCGGAGTTCAGGGCCTCTGTCTTGGCGAGGATGTTGTTCAAGTAGTTGAGGGACTTTACCTGCGGATAGAGCGTGCCGAGGCTGATGCGGCGGGTGGAGGCCGTGACGACCTCGAGGCCGCTCTCGTAGAGCTCCTTCGGGTAGAGCGCTATGAAATCAGCGATGCAGATGATGGAGGGTGAGGGGCACCTGTCGGGCCCCAGGCCCAGCGTTCCGCAGCCGCGTGTGGCGATGAGGCGAACGTAGGCGTCGGAAAGATTGTTTATCTCGAGCGTATCGGTGATGATTTTCTTCATCTGGTCGGGTGTGGCTGGAATGTCGAGCATTATGGCCTTGGCGGAGTTGTAGAGGCGGTCGATGTGCGCGTCCATCCGGAAGACCCTGCCGCTGTACGAGCGGATGCCCTCGAAAACTCCGTCGCCGTAAAGAAGCCCGTGGTCGAAGACGGATATCTTCGCCTCGTCCTTTTCGTAGTACTCCCCGTCGACGTAGACCTTTAACCCCATCATCAGGCTCCTTTGGGACTGTGTGCGGCCTTCGGATCGCTTTCGATACTGCCCTCGGTAATGGTAACCTTCCTGTGCGCCATCGAGGCCAGGTCCTGGTCGTGGGTGACCACCACCATAGTTTGGCCTTCGCGGTTGAGCTCGAGCAACAGGTCGATTATCCCGGCGCCTGTTCGGGCGTCGAGGTTCCCCGTCGGCTCGTCGCACAGCAATATCTCGGGAGACCCCGCAAGGGCCCTGGCTATCGCCACACGCTGTTGCTCGCCCCCGGAAAGCTCGGACGGCCTGTGAGTGGTCCTTTCGCCCAGGCCGAGGCGTTCCAGGAGGTCCAGCGCCTCCCGCCGGGTCTTTCGCCTTGCGGCGAGCCAACCCACAGGGCCGTAGCGGACCATCTGCGGCATCACCACGTTTTCAAGCGCCGTAAACTCCTTCAAAAGATGGTAAAACTGGAACACGAAGCCGAAAACCCTGTTGCGTACCACGTCCAGCCGACCGCCCCACATCTTACCTATGTTCTCACCCTTGTAAAGCACGTCCCCGCTGTCCGGGGTGTCGAGCCCCCCCAGGATGTGCAGGAGTGTGCTCTTGCCCGCCCCGGATGACCCCGCCACCGCCAGGAATTCCTCCCGTCGCACATCGAGGCTCGCACCGTGAAGCACCTTGACGAGTGTGTGCGCCCTACCGTAGCTCTTGTGCACGTCAATGGCCTGGAGAAGCGGCTCATTCATAGCGGATGGCCTCCACAGGGTCGAGACGCGACGCCTTCACCGCAGGCAGGAGGCTCGCTAAGAAGCTCACCGCCACCGCCGCCACCGAGATGTAGAGATTCGTCCACCAGTTGAGAATTCTCGGTATCTCCGGCAGGTCGTAGAGCTCCGGAGGAAAGGGCTGCCATCCGGTGACGGCGTAGACCGCCGCCTCGACCGCGTCGATATTCTTTACGAACACCACTCCCCCCATCAGGCCGATAAGCGCCCCTACGATGCCGATTGCCGCACCGTAGACCAGGAACATCCCCCCGACTCCCCGCGCCGATGCGCCCATCGCGCGAAGTATGCCGATGTCGCGGACCTTGTCGAGAACGATCATTATGAGGATGGCCGCGTTGGAAAATCCCGCCACCACTAAGAAGAAAAACAGGATAAACGCCATTATCCTGCGCTCCATCGCCAATGCCGTCAGGAACGTCCGGCGCGACTCCTCCCAGGAAATGAGCTGGTAGGTGTGGGTGGGGGCGACGTCGGCGACGGCCTCGGCGATGTGTACCTTTGCCGAGGCGACGGTTTCGGGCGTATAGTCGTTTAGCGCAATGCCGACGCCGGATATCGTTCCGGGCGAAAGCCGCCTGAAGGCCCTCGCCCAGTCAAGCGGCATAAAAAGCATGTGCTGGTCCAGTTCGTACACGCCGGAGGAAACGATGTCGGCAACAGTGCCCTTGAGCACCGCCGCCTCGTTATCCGGCGTAAACGTGGTCAGCTGCGTCCGTGCCCCTCGGTCAACGGTGCCCCAGTCGGTCTCTTTCGTGCGCACGTCGGGGTGCTCTCTCTTGGCGAACCGTGAGCCCAGGATGAAAACCGCCTTGGCGCCCGCCTTGGCGCCTTCCTTGTCGTACGGGTGTGCGGCGAAGCAGTCGGTGCCATATTTTAGGTGCTTTGTCAGGGCGAGTACATTCTCCTCGCACTGGAAGTCGAACCCCCTGAAATTGACGTACTGGCTGGTGACGTACATACTGAAAGGGTCGTCCGGGACGGGTGTCCACACGACGGCAAGCGCCAGGCCGGAGACATAGGGGCTTGCGGCCTTTACCTCTTTGACCGACTCTATCCTGCCGACGAGTTCATCGGCGAGGGCCTCGTTTGAGCCGCCGAAGCCGTAGACGCTCTTGAAATCGAGGGAAAGGTCCGGGCTCATTCCGCGGATGCGGCGGCGAAAGTCGGTGTCGAAGCCCTCCATCACCGAGAGCACCACCACAAGCGCCATAACCCCGAGAGCCACTCCCGCCATCGGGAAAATAGTGATCTTACGCTTTCTCAGGTACCTCAGTACGACGACAAACTTGTACAACTACTGTCCCCTTTGGGCCGGTGCGGTTCGCGACGCAGCGCGCCGCGCCCCCTGAAAAGAGGGGTCGAAGACCTCACGACGACGAACTTGTACGACTGCTACTCCTGCCGGGTTTCATCGGACACCTCGTCGGGCTCGGCCTCTTGCGAGGCGGACGGCTTCAACAGTGGAAAGAGGATTACCTCCCGGATGGATTCGTTTCCGGTCAGCAGCATCACGAGCCGGTCGATGCCGATTCCCAGCCCCCCGGCAGGCGGCATACCGTGCTCGAGCGCCAGGAGGAAGTCCTCGTCGAGCTGCCCGGCTTGGTCGGCGCCTTCCATCTGCGTCTCGAAGCGCTTTCGCTGCTCGACGGGGTCGTTCAGCTCGGTGTAGGCGTTGGCCACCTCCATACCGCTTATGAAGAGCTCGAAGCGCTCCGAGACCTCCGGGTCGTCGGCCTTTTCCTTGGTAAGCGGGCAAAGCGGCGTCGGGTAATCGATAACAAATGTCGGGTTGATGAGGCGGGGCTCCACGAGCGCTTCAAAAATGTCCTGGACCAGGATCAGGTGCGGCTTGGCGCCGACCTCGACGTCCGCCTCGGCGGCGGCCCGCACGGCCTGGACGTCGTCCATCCGGCAGCCGGCGGCCTCCTCGAAGAGCTCTCTGTAGGTGCGGCGCGCCCACGGCTGCGACATATCTATTGTGCTGCCGGCGAACTCTATTTCCCCGGGCAGCCCTACCGCCTCGGCGGCGGCGGCGAATATCCCCTCCGTAACGTCCATCATACCCCGGTAGTCGCTGTAGGCCTGATAGAGCTCGAGCATCGTGAACTCGGGATTGTGCTTCTGGGAAATCCCCTCGTTGCGGAAGTTCCGATTTATCTCGTAGACGCGCTCCATCCCGCCGACCAGCAGCCTCTTGAGGTAAAGCTCCGGTGCGATGCGCAGATACAGGTCGATGTCGAGCGCGTTGTGGTGCGTGCTGAATGGCCGCGCCGCCGCGCCGGTGGCCAGCGGGTGCATCATCGGCGTCTCGACCTCGACGAAGCCCAGGGAGTCAAGGCGGCTGCGGATGGCCCTTATAATCCGGACCCTCTTGAAAAAGGACTCCATCACGTCGGGATTGGCGATAAGGTCGAGGTAGCGCCTGCGGTGGCGAAGCTCGATATTCTTCAGCCCGTGCCACTTTTCCGGAAGGGGCCTTAGAGACTTGCACAAAAACCGCATCTCGTCGGCAAAGATGGTTATCTCGCCCGTGCGGGTCTTATGAAGGCCGCCGGTCACGCCGATGATGTCGCCGATGTCGATAAGCTTCAGTAGCGAGTACGTCTCGTCGCCCAGGCGGTCCTTCTGAATGTAGGCCTGTATTCGGCCGGTCCAGTCGGTGATGTCGACAAAGGCGCTCTTGCCGTGGCCGCGAAGGGCCGTAATCCGCCCGGCGACCGAGACCTGTGCCCCTTCCCTCTCCGGGTCCCAGGCCGCGCGGGCCTTGCTGATCGGCCCGGCGCCGTCCCAGCGCCCGCCGTAGGGGTCGATGCCCCGCTCGCCGAGTTTCCCGGCCTTCGCAAGACGTTCCTCGAAAAGTCTCTCCGACATACGATTTCCTTGAAATCAAATCCCAGGCGGCGCGCCCCGCCGCCGCAAACCCCGCCCACAAGACACCTCAGGGTATCTGCGGGTCACCACGCTGTCAAGAAAGACAACCCACCCGACACGCTGCGACGCGCCGGGGGACCTGCTCTTGAAATGCTGCCGGGGCGGTCTTTGCATCACTGCGCTCGGCGGTCTTACGAATTTGCCGAACCGGTTTACCGTTGTGGAAGCCGCATTTCACGGTAGAATGCGCGCGGTTTCCCAATTCGTTATGGACAAAAGCAAGGGGGGAAATGATGAGATTCGCTGCAGCCGTTGTGGTTATGCTGACTCTCGCCGGCGTCGCTTTTCCGGCCGAAGTCACTATGGAAGAAATCGCCCGGGCCAACGAGGAAGCAAGAACGTCCATCACCAGCGGCCGCATCTCCTACAGGGTCGAGTTTTACAAGAGTCCTTCGTTTCTTGATGTGCTCAAACAAAGGGAACGTAAGATGCTCCAGGCCGACGTCGACCGTGTTCGGCAGATGAAGCTGCCCCACGTCTCATCTCCTTCCGAGAAGGCGCTTGAGCATTTTGACGCCTATTGGAAGATGACCGAACACAAGCTCAACGCCACCACCGACATCGATTTCGTCTTTGACCAGGCTGCGGATTCCAGCAAGTCGCGCATCGTGGACACAGAGGACGTCGGTGCGCTCGCCGAGCAACTCGGCTTGGATCCAGTCCTCAGGACCCGCTTCGGCAAGACCGTGACGACGGCTATTGTGAAGGACATTTGTCATCGGTACCAGTCCGGCCCAAATGCCCTCAGGGTTGAGACGCGCTCAGGCCAGCGTGTCGACTCGTCACGGTTGCTTGAGACCGGGTTCCTCCAGGACGAGGAGGCGCGACACCTCAGCAACGCTGGTGTCACCGATGATCCGCAAAACCCCGATCTCGTCCGAGTGCGCTTCAATTTGTCCGGCATCCAGGGAGAGTACATCCTGGACAGGACGCTCGGCTTCAGGGTGAGAGAAAGGCGCCTTATGAGGGACGGCAAAATCACGTACCAGGAGAAGTTTGACTATCGCACCTGGGGCGACCAGGTTTTCCTGTCCTCGTTTGAGAAGAAGCAGTTCAACGCCGAGGAAAACGTTTCATCAAGCGAGCGATACACCATAACGTCCGCCGAGCTCAACGTACCGGTGGATGCATCCGAGTTCGAGGTCGACGTGCCGCCGAGCGCATCGATTTTCGACACGGTACACGACGTGGTGCGGACCCGGCCGGCACCCCTGTCCGTTGACGTACCGCAGGCGGTACTGGACCTGGAAGAGGAGCGCATCGCGGACGATCTCCTGGCTCAAACCCCACAAGCACAAGCCGCCGAACCCGTGGAAGCCGCCCCCGATGCTGCATCTTCTCCGGTTCCCGTCGTCGAAGATTCCCCCGCGCCTGCCCCCGATGAGGTGCCCCCCGCAGAGCCCGGCCGATCTCACGCGTTGGCCTGGGTACTCCTTGCGGCGGCCCTGGTCC
>JAGHCE010000259.1 GCA_021160625.1 Planctomycetota bacterium
AGTATATGGAGAAGCACAACGTCTCCAGGCTCATCGGTGCGCCTCCGGGCTACGTGGGTTACGAGGAGGGCGGGCAGCTCACCGAGAAGATCCGCCACCGGCCCTACAGCGTGGTCCTTATGGACGAGATCGAAAAGGCCCACCCGGACGTTTTCAATATGCTGCTGCAGATAATGGAAGAGGGGCGCCTGACGGACTCGTTCGGCAGGAAGGTCAGTTTCCGCAACACGATTCTTATTATGACCTCCAACATCGGCGCGGACCTGATAAAATCCCAGGCGTCGATGGGCTTCAGGAAAAGCAGCGATACGATGGACTACGACAAGATGAAGGAAATCCTGCACTCGGAGATCGAGAAGCACTTCCGGCCGGAGTTCCTCAACCGCCTTGACGAGGTTATCTTCTTCAAGCCGCTCGATCGCGACGACCTCCGCAAGATCGTCGGCATCGAAGTCGGCCGGGTGACCGAGCGCCTCCAGCAGCGCGGCATCATGCTGGAGCTCTCACCGGAGGCGAAGGAATTCATCATCGACAAGGGTTACAAGCCCGATTTCGGTGCGCGGCCGCTGCGCCGGGCCGTCGAGAACTTCATCGAGGACCCTCTTTCTGAGGAGATACTCCGAGGCTCCTTCAAGGGCAAAGACCGCGTTGTGGTACGCCTCAAGGAGGACCACCTCTACTTCGACGCCGAGGCCAGGGAGGCGGTGGAGGAACCGGCCGCAGCCGGCACTTAGGAGATTAACACGGATACGGACGCACCGGGCCGGAGGGCCTCCTTAGAGGACCCTGCGGCCCTTTTATTTTCGGCGTGCCCTTAGCACGCCTTCGTCGTCACGCCTTGCATCCGGCGCGGCGGTGCTGGGAACGCACCAGATCCAGATATTCGGATAGGCTCTATGTTGAATCAATCTCCTTCGACTCCGGGAGCGCGTCGCTGGAAGTTCTGGATGACGGCGGTCGCTATGGCCCTCTTTGCCTCCCTCGCCCTGTGGAAACCTTTCGCACGATTCGGGTCGGGGGAATCTGGCGAGGGGCGCGTGCGCTGGGTCATCGACGGTGACACGGTGGTGCTTCAGGACGGTCGGCACGTGCGGTACATCGGCATAGACTCGCCGGAGCTCGACTCCTCCGGGGACGAGATAAGGCGGCTGGCCGAGCAGGCCAGGTCCTACAACACAGAGCTCGTCGGCGGCAGGAAGGTGCGCCTCGAGTACGACGTCGAGCCGAAGGACAGGTACGGCCGGACGCTCGCATACGTATGGGTCGGCGACCGGATGGCAAACGCCCAAATGGTCCGCGCGGGCCTTGCCAGGGCAAAGGTCTACGGTACCAGCACCAGGCACGCCGACGAGATGTTTCGCCTGCAAGAGGCCGCCAGGGCCGAGGGTATCGGCATCTGGGCCCAAGACACCCCGTAGAACGCTCGGCGGCGGGTGGGGACGTTCTCCTCGCACGGTTTGTCAGGCGGCAAACGCCGGTGCGTGGAATCCGAGCTTCTCGGGCAGCGGCGCCTTTTCAAGGTCATTCATCATCTCGGCGATGTCCTGGTATCTCTCATTGGGCGTCTTGGCCACGGCCTTCATAATCACCCTGTCGAGTTCGTGCTCGACGTACGCGTTGCGTTCGGATATCTCCACGGGTTTTGAGTTCATCACGCGCATAAGCCTCTCGAAGCCCCCGGCGTTGGGGAACAGCGGCGTGCCGCAGATGACCTCGTAGAGTATCGCGCCGAGGCTGAAGACGTCGCTGCGGCGGTCGACGGGCGCACGGCGGATTATCTCCGGCGCGCTGTAGGGAGTGATGCCGCGCGTGGTGACGCCGCGCTTGGCGTGCTCCTCGTCCATCACGAACGACAGGTCCAGAATCTTCCAGTCGCCAGACGGCTCTGCCACGAGCACCTCCGGAGTGAGCCCCCTGTGGATGAGCCCGACGGAATGAAGATAGGCAAGCCCCTGGCCGATTTGGCTTGCGGCCTTCCATAGAATCTGCGGGGTAATCCGCCGCTCGCGCGCCAAGTCGCAAAACGACTCTCCCCCGGCGGTGTCGAGTATCTCCACCCTGCGAATATCGCAGGTTTCGGTTTCGAGCGTGGTAACGATCGAGGGGCAGCCGAGGTCGGGCAAAATCACGTCCAGCGGCCGGCGCCGAAAGAGCGAATCGAACCTCTTTTCGGTCTCTATGCCCTCCGGGGTGTATTTCTTCACGAGAACGCTCCGCAGCGTCTTCTTGGAGCGCGCCGGAGAGAGCGTATACACGGAATACTCCCTGACGCCGCCCTCGATTGTGTACTGCGAGAGGATACTCCCGGCAATCATCCTTTTGAGTCTGTCGAACATCGTCTGCCCTGCCCCTTCCCGTAAATGGCCGATTTTCCTGTACCTACTACGTACAAAAGGCGAAAATGTTCCGGGAAAGGGGGGTTGGCCGGGAGAGAGGCTGCGGGTGTGGGCGGCCTCGGTTGTCGAGGGCGCCAATGCCGAAACAATCCGTTCACATACCGTACGGCAGACGCACGTTGAGATTCACGCCTCCAGACGGGGTAAAGATCGACCTGTTGCATTCGGAGGCCGCCCGCGGACTTCCCGATGCAGCGGGCGCGCTTGGCCGGGCGCTTCGAAGGCCGCTCTCAGCACCGGCGCTTGGGCGCCTCGCCGTAGGCGCGCGAAGAGTCGCCGTTGTCGTCAGCGACGTCACCCGGCCTGTTCCGAACCGGCTCCTCCTCGGCGAGATACTGCCCGCCCTCGAAGCGGCCGGCGTCCCGCGCGAGGGGATAACGATAATCATCGGCACCGGCACCCACCGCCCGGCGCCGCCGGACGAGATAAGGACGATCCTCGGTGCGCGCGTCGCCCGGCGCTACAGAGTGGTCAATCACGACTGCCGTAGCGGCAACAAACGCGTCGGTTTCGTCACCAATCCCCTCACCCGTGAAAATATCCCGCTTCTTATCGACCGGCTGTACGTCGAGGCCGATCTCAAGATAGTAACGGGCCTCGTGGAGCCGCACATCTTCTGCGGTTATTCCGGCGGCAGAAAGGCCGTCCTGCCGGGGATAGCGGCCCTGACGACAATCCGAAAGTGGCACGGGCCGGAGCTCATCGCGCACCCTGAAAGCGTCCCCGGCGTCGTGGCGGGCAACATTCCTCACGCGCTTTCCGTCGAGGCATCGAGGCTTGCCGGGGCGGATTTCGCCGTCAATGTCACCCTTAACGGCAGCCGGGAGATAACCGGAGTCTTTGCCGGCGACATCGAGAGGGTCTTCGAGGCGGCCGCGGCGCGCGTTGAGGAATACGCCCTGACGCGGCCCGTTCGTCCCGCGAAGGTCGTCGTCACGTCGGGTGCCGGCTGGCCCCTTGACGCCACCTTCTACCAGGCGATAAAGGGCCTCGTTGCGGTGTTTCCGGTCCTGGCGCCAGGAGGCTTGGTGGTCCTGGCCGCACGCGCCGATGAGGGAATCGGAGACGAGGGCTTCACCAAGCTCGTTATGAACACCAGGGACGTCGTGGCCTGGTCAAAAGCCCTCTCCGGGCGCAAACGCTTCCATCTCGGACAGTGGCAGCTCCAGAGAATGGGCTGGGTGCGTGAGAGGGGCAAGGCGGTGTTTCTTGTCTCAGACCTTTCCGATGCGCAGGCAAGGGCGGCGTTTACCGAGCCCTTCTCGACCTTGCAGGAGGCCGTCTACCGGGCGGTTGAGGAAACGGGGGCTTTGAGGATAGTTGTCGTGCCGGAAGGCCCCTATGTCGTTACAAGGGCTTCCGCGGAGCGATAGGGCCGGTTGCGGCGATTTCGGGAGAGGCCTCAGCAGATGGGTCCTTCGACGGGAACTCCCTGCTCGAGAATGGGCTGGTTGATGTCGGCTATTACGAGAATGTCGATTACCTCACTGACGTTCTGGCCGGTTTCCGTTGCCCAGATGATGATGTCGAGGTTCTCGGCGCAGTTTCGGATGCGTTGGAGGATTTCGTTCAGAAGGGCCTCGTCTCCGTGGAAATCGCGCTTCAGGGAGCCGAAGACGTCTATGCCGAACTCGGCCCAGTAGACCTCGCCCATTATGTGCTCAACCCACCTCTGGCGGCACCATCCCTTCCAATGGCGTGCAAGCCATTCCACGATGGCGGCCTTGCCGAGGTCCCTGCCGGCCTGCTCGCTTGTGATCCACTTGTACTTGAGCGCTTCGAGGTAGCTCGATTTGTACAGGTTTGCGATGGGTGCGTTGCGCGCGCCGCCGGCCGCGGGGGGCGCGATCGGCTGAAGGAAAGTGTTTGTACTGACGCCGGTTTCGCTCATATGCCGTTCGGTTGCCTCCGATGGAATGCTGACAGGAGTCTATCGACAAAAAGCGCGGCCGGGTTTAGGTTTCATCGGCAGCCGTGACGACCGCCTCGCGGATGGCCTCGGCCGCGCCGCGGGGGTCCCGTGAGGCGATTACCGCCGATGAGACCGCCACGCCCCGCGCACCGGCCGCAACAACCCGGGCCACGTTGTCGAGGTTTATGCCGCCGATCGCCAGGAAGGGGACCCTTGCGACCTCGGCGGTCAGGCGGACATACTCGAGGCCCCCAATGCGCGCATTCTTCGTGGGGCTGGCGAAAACCGATCCTACCCCGACGTAATCAGCCCCCGCCTCTTCGGCAGCGGCAAGCTCGGCGGCGTTGGCCGTGGATATTCCCACGAGGGCGTCCGGCCCTACGATGCGCCTTGCGGCCGGGCCGGGCAGGTCGCCCTGGCCGACATGAACACCGTCGGCACACGAGAGGCGGGCTATGTCGGGGCGGTCGTTGACGATGAATATCCTGTCGCGGCAGATATCCCGGCAGATTTTTGCGATTTCCAGGAGCTTTGCGTCGCCAAGACCTTTCTCGCGCAACTGGATGCAGTCGGCCCCTCCCGCCACGACCTCTTGCACGAGCCTTGAAAACGGGAGCGTGATATGCCGGCTGGAGACAAGAACGCAAAGCCTGACGGTGGAAAAGTCCTTTTTCACGGGGGCCGGCCTACGCTGGAGCGGAGTTGACGGCCGCGTCGACCGAATCGTACAATTGCAAGACCTTGTCGAGGGCCGTCATCCTGAATACGTCGAGCACGTTTCCCTTGAGGCCGCACAGGACGAAACGGCCCCCGTACTCGACGGCGGCCTTGTGCGCGCGGATGAGGACACCGAGGCCGTCGCTCGTGATGAGCTCCAAATCCTTGAGATCGACTATTATGAATTTCTCGTGCTCGTCCGTCAGGCTTTCCAGCGCGGTGTCCAGGTCATCTCTTTCCGATGCCGTGATATACCCGCTGACGGTTACAAAGGTGACGCCTTCCGCCTTTTCCGTATTGATTTCAAGCGGCTTCATTGGGCACACTTCTCAACCCCCCTCCCCTTGACGATCGTGACCTCGTTCCCCTTGTCATTGTATGTAACCTGGTCCATATACGACCGCATCAACAGCACGCCTCTGCCGGAGGGGAGCTCGAGCCTGTCTGGGGCGGTAGGGTCAGGCAGGTTGTTGTAGTCGAAGCCCTCGCCCTCGTCCCTGACCGAAATGGTCACAGACGAGTTTTCGATGCGGAACTTGACCGAGACTTGCTTGTCCGGGTCCTGGCGGTTGCCGTGCTTTATGGCGTTGGCCAGGGCCTCCGCCAAGGCCAGACGCACGGCGAAGATAGCGTTTCCCGAGAAGTCGTGCTCTTCGAGGACCTCGGCGACGGATGCCTCGACGTCGTGGATTTTCTCAGGGATGCTGGGAATTTTCAGGGAGTGCCAAGCGTCCATCTCAAGCACCGCCGGCTGGTTTGCGGCCGGCGGTTCCACAACCGGCGCACGGTGTATGATACCGTTCGGGAAAGTCCCGACGAATCAGGATTCCCGCCTCTTGAATCTCCTGAGTGCCTGCTCCATATCGTCGTAGATCTCGAAGAGCCTGTTGAGCTTCGTGATACGGAAGACCTCGTATATCTCGGAGATGATGTTGCAAAGCTTGAGCTCGCCGTTTTCTTCCTTGACCCGCTTGTTGAGGGTGATGAGCTTGCCGAGCGCGGCGCTGGAGAGGTATTCGACGTTCTCAAAATTCAAGAGCAGCTTCGTTTTGTACTGCTTGTCGACAAGATCGAAAAGCGCGTCACCCACCTCCTGGATAACGGCTTCGTCAAGGATCTTCTTGTCCCTGAAGGTGATAACAGTGACCTCGTTTACAGGTTCCACAAGGAGCCTTTCCTGGTCTGTCATCTGTCACTCCTTTCCGGGCGCTGTGAACCGCACTACCGCAATGCTCGACGGTCAGAACCCCTCGAATCCAAGACCGCCAGATAGTATACCCTACCCGCTGCGGGCGTCAAGAGACATTTGGCAGCGAGCCCTCCGGTGCAGAAGTATCGACAAAAAACCGGTTATGTGCAAGCCTTTTTCTCCCAGATAAACAAGATGCGACCGGCACGAACAGTCCGAAGACCCAAAGCCGCCAGGCCCCTCGCCAAACCGCCTCGCAAGCCGCTGGTGCGCTGCGCACTCGTTTGCGGCTCCCACGGGAAAGGCCCTCACCGCCACCACCTCCCCGGGCGGCAACACGTAGTCGATGTGCCAATGGCGTTTCTTGACCCTTGAGATATGCCGAGCCACGCGTTTTCGCAGGGCCCGCTTGGCGCTTCCCGTGTAGACCCAGAAACCCGCTGGAAACGCCACAATTCCCAGCGCACCCACCCGGAGCTCGAGCGGCTTGGCCAACCTGAACATCACCTGGTAAATGCCCGATGCAGGCAAATCTGCGATGACCGCCGCCGCCAGGCGTCCCCGGTCTTTCCCGTTATGGCGCATCCGGCCCCCAAAAAAATGTTTATTTCACTAACCGCTGTCGATATATTATAGGCCGTGTCGGCCCCGAGGTGGCTGCCATTATATTTTGTGTCGCAGGATTTCTCCCGGAGGTGAATGATGTTTTTCCTTGCGAAAATCCGTTTGAGCATCCCGTGGGTGTTGTTTATGGCGGTGTGCCTTGTACTGCCGGTGACAGCCGTAACTGCCCAGGAAGCGACGGGAGTCGCTCCCGCTGTCGAACCCGCCCCTGCGACCGAACCCGTCCAACCCGCCGCGCGCCCCTTTGTCGAGGCGGTGCTTACCGGAAACAACGTGAACGTTCGCCAGGGTCCGGGCACGGAATATCCAATCTATTATACCGCGCCGATGGGTACCTGGATCGAGGTCGTCGACCGACAGGGCCAATGGCTCGAGATCGAGTTCCCGGCAAAGGGTTTCTCCTGGGTCTCGCGGGACTATCTCCAGAAAATCGCACCCGAAGACATCGGCGTCGTTACGGGCTCCAACATCAGCGTCCGCAGCGGGCCCGGCACCCAGTTCGACCGCAACTATGTCGTCCAAGCGGGGCACAAGTTCAAGATACTTGGAATCGACGCAAGCGGCGTGTGGTACCGCGTTTCACCGATGCCGGACGCGACGGCCTGGATTATGGCCGACTACGTCAAGCTTTCAGGTCCGTTGCCGGGCGAGGGGCCTGCACCGACCCAGCCTGCGCAGCCGGTTGCACCTGCAACGCCCGCCACCCCGGCCGCCACGCAGCCTGCCGCCGCAGCGCCGCCTGCCGCCGACGTATATGCCGAGAAGATGGATGATGCGGAAAATGCCTTCAAGACCGAGACCTCGAAGGAGAACCCCGCCGAGTGGGACATCAACAAGCTCGAAGAAGCCTACAAGGACGTGGAGGCGAACGCCTCGCAGCCGCTGCTGGTCGTTCGGGCCCGCGCCAGGCTCGCCGAGCTCAAGGCCTACACCGCCGTCAAGGAGCGCGCCCTGGAGCTGGGCAAGGTGGACGACGACCTCAAGGCGCGCCTGGGGGAGCTCGAAAAAGCGCGTCAGCAGGAAACAACTGCTCCCGTTGCCCACGCCATATCACCCTATATCGCAACCGGAAAGGTCGAGAAGTTCTACGTGCCCGGCCTGGGCGACGCCACCCACAAACTTATGAAAAACGGGGAGGTTATCTCCTACCTGCTGCGCAGCAAGGTCCTCGACCTTGCGGTCTATGAAGGCAAGATCTCTGGGCTCAAGGGGACGATTGTCTCCCTGCCGGGTCTCGAGATCCAGATAATCGACGTCACAAGCGCCGCCGCCCTGGCCGGCCAAGGCAAATAGCCGGCGGGGGGGTCTTCGACCCCTCTTTGCTATGTGGGGGCCACGGGCGTTGCCCGTGGCAATCAACCGGCCCTCCGGAGGGCTATGTGGCACTGGTAGCTTGGTAGGGGCAGGGCTTGCCCTGCCCGGTGCTGAGGGCGCAGCAAGCAGCGCCCCTACGAGCAATACGTGTGACACGGCGGGTCTTGTCCCGCCGTGGGGGTCTTCGACCCCTTTCTGCTATGGGGGCCACGCGCGTTGCGCGCGGCAAGCAGCACTCAATAGGTAGGGCGGACATTCTTGTCTGCCGTCCTTTATTCCGTGCGTGATCTCAGTGGTCTTCAGGGGCTTCCTGGGCAATGGAGGCATCGTCCGAAGAGGGCGGCGCCGCAGAGGAAAAATCCTCGGCCGGCGCGGCGCGGTGAATGAAGATGTACTGCAGGGTCACGGGCTCACCCGATGCTGCGCTTGTGCGTATCCTGCCAAAGGTCAGTGTGGTATGCTCGGCTTCACTGTCGGCTTTCTCGTCGGTTTCCTCCTTGACGGCCGTCGTTTCTCCCGCCGCCACCTTCGAGGCGACATCGACAGGCAGCTTGCCGCGCAGGGAAATCCCGGCTGCGTTCTTCAATGCACGATTCACGGCCAGGATCGTCCCAGGCGGGAACTCCACCTGCAGAACGCTCCTTTCGTCAGAAAGCTCCACCACCTGGACATTGAGCTCTTTCAAGGTGCTCCTGAGGTCTGCGAGGGCGGGCTTCGCACCGAGCCTCTTGTCGGCTTCCAGGAGGCTGTTTGCAAACTCCACCGTCGCCGCGATGGCCCCCTGTCTGGCCTCAAAGGTTATCTCCGGGACCGTTTCCGAAACGGGCGCTTTATGAGCAAGATCGACAGGAACGCCAAGCGCTATGACGGCATCCGGCTCTGGCCGCAAGGCCGTCTCCGCAACTTCCTTTGAGGCGGACGTTTCAGAGCGGCTCGAAGCGGCAGGCACCGCCGGCTTCTTCGTCTCGGCCGATTGGGATATCCTGTCTGTCGCCGCCTCTTTTGGCCGGGATTTGTCCAGTCGAAGGGCAAAACCCTCGGTTGCAGCCGTCTTTTCCAGCGCGTCAGCGTCCTTGTGCTTTCCTGCGGCCTCCGGCGCAGCGGATTCCTTGCGAATACCGGCCTCGGCGTGCTCGGTCTGGTCCGCCCAATAATATTCTTCGCCGGCCGACTTCGTGGCCACTGCCTCGTTTGCCCCGGCCGCCTGCACCTGCCCGTTCGCCGGCAGCGCTCCTGCCGTAGGTAAATCCGTTATGGCCGCATCCTTCGGCACTGCCGGGGAGTCACCCTTCTTGTATGCCCCGAGCATCCGCCTGCTTCTTGTCCTCGCCTCGTCCGTAACCGCGGCCACCTCCACAGGAGCGTTCGCTTCCTCGGCGGCGGGATGGCCGCCGGCTGCACCCGCTTTCAGGCCGCCGGCCTCTCGCACGGCGGTTATCTCGGCGTCATCGTGCGCATACCTTTCCACAAGCTGCCCGTAGTGTTCCTCCGCCGGAGCGCTTGCGACACGGCGTTGGGTCGTTATGGATTTCGGTTCTTCCTCGATCCGCGCTGCGGCGATTTGCCTCGCGGCGGCGCGGGAAGCGTTCTTCCGGTCACGTGTTTTCACCGTGATGTCAGCCGCATCGTCCGAAAGCGCGACGACGGTTCCGGCTGTGTCCCCTGTAGGAGCAGGCTTTTCGACGGGGGGATTCCAGATGCAGAGCATGGCCAAAAAAACCGCCGCGGCGGCAAAGCCCGCACCGGCCAGGCTCCACGGGACTATGCGGCTCTTTCGAGGCCGTGCGGGCCCCTCAAGCAGCATTTCCCGCTCAAGCTGCGCCGTGACCCCGTCGGCGAAATCACCAGGGGCACTCTTTTTTTCGAGCCCGGCAACCAGCGCAATCGTGGCGCGGAGCTGGCCTTCGAGCGCGCGGCACTCGGCACACTCCTCGAGGTGCGCAGCCAGGGCGGCACTCGTCTCGACGGAAAGCCTGCCGTCGATGTACTCGCTCAGGAGTTCTCTGCACTTTTCGCAGTCCATAACGCCCTCCTTTCAGGGCGTAACGCCAAGGTGCCTCGCAAGGGTCCCCCGTAGAGAAAGCCGGGCCCTGTGGAGCCGGGACTTGACGGTCCCAAGGGCAAGTTCCAACACTGCGGCTATCTCTTCATATTCGAGACCCTCGATGTCTCTCAAGACCACAACCGCGCGCAGGTCGCCCGGAAGGCGGCTGACGGCGTCCTGGACGATTCCCGCACGCTCGGTTTCCTCGGCGACCTCGTCGGGCGTCTGAAAGCGGCTCGCCGCGGTCAAAAGCGGCGAAGGATCATCCGCCGGCACGAACTCCCGCCGGGACGACTTCGCCCGCCTGCGGCTCAACGCCTTGTTCACGGCTATCCTGTAAAGCCACGTGTAAAGGGTCGATTCCGCCCTGAAACGCCCAAGCCCCTCGTAGGCGGCCAGGAAGGTCTCCTGGGCCACGTCGGCCGCGTCGTCGGCGTTTCCAAGCATGCGGAAAGCCAGGTTGTAAATCCTGTTCTCGTACCGCCGCACGAGAGCCGTGAAAGCCGCCACGTCGCCGCCCCTGGCGCGCGCCACGATCTCCATCTCTTCAACCGACGTGCCCGGCACTTCCGCTCCTTATCTTAGTCGCAAAACGTCCCGCCTGGTTCCGACAAATCCCGCCTGCCGCCTGAATACTTGTCCTGTCGG
>JAGHCE010000197.1 GCA_021160625.1 Planctomycetota bacterium
GCCCACAGCACCGGCGGCCCCGGCGGCCGGTGAAGCCCCCTCCCCTCCCGCGCCCCGGGTGCCCGAAGCCGCTGCAATACAGGGGCTCGGCCCGCAGGAGGCCCGCGAAAAGGCACTCGCCGAGATTGCCGGAAGCGTCCCTGGAAGCGCCGGCGGACCCGTTGCCGCAGGCGAGCCTGCCGAAGCCGCGGCGGTTGCCGAGCCGGTTGCCGCCACAGAGCCCGCTGCCGTCCCACCGGCGGCACTGATCGACGAGGAAGACCTCCAGAGAGCACTCGCGATAGACCGCCAGGCCGAAATGCAGGAGGTGAACCTCCGGATATTCTACCCGGATGAGCTTTACGGCGCACCGATGGTGCGCTCGACCAAGCTCGAACCGGGAATGGTGCTGTTCTACTATCCCTTGAGGTCCGTCGGCGGCGTAACGGTAAAATGCCAAAAGGACAGCACAATCACGGTCGAAAAGCCCAACGAGGCTGAAGTCACAGTGATAAAGGACATCCTCAAGAAAGACTACCTCGACAAGGACGAAAGCGTCGACTGGTTCAAAAATCTCAATATGCTCGCCATCACCGCCAAGGAGGAAAACGTCCCCTTCATACTCGACGTGCTCAATTTTCTCGACTCCCCCCGCAAGCAGGTGATTATCGAGGCGGCCGTCTGGGAGATTACCGAGACCAAGGACACTCAGCTCGGCACCGAAGTTTCCGTTGCAAAGCGAACAGGCGGCGGGTCGTTTTTCAATCTTTTCGAGAACCGCTTTGACTCGCAGGCTTTTCTGGAGTCCCTCTACCTCACCACCCCCTACCAGGGAAGCACGCTCCAGTTCGTCACGAACGCCGACGCAAACCACGCACAGATGACGCTCGTTTTCCAGTTCTTGAAAACGCGCGGCTACGCCGACATCGTTGCCCAGCCGCGGATGAGAGTGGCCGTCGGTGAAGTGGCGAGGATCGTCACCGGCGAGGAAATCCCCTACGCCGAGTACTACAAGATCACGAGAGGCAATGTTACGACCAACATCAAGTATAAGACGGTCGGCGTCCAGCTCTACGTGGTACCGATGCTCGCGGGTCAGGATATGATCAAGGTGGCTCTCACGCCGCGCCTGAGCGACGTCATCGGCTATACGACGTCAGGAGGGGCCCAGATTGCAGCCCCCAGGATAGCCACGCGCGAGGCCGCGACAGTTCTCTGGGTGGCCGACAAGGAACTCATCACCATAGGCGGCCTCGATCAGACGAGAAAGATCATCGAGGAGAGGAAAGTACCGATACTCGGGGACATTCCCATCCTGAAGTACCTTTTCAGCAGCAAGCGCGAGACCACCAAGAAGGTGCAGCTGTGGTTCACAGTGCGTCCGACCCTCGCCTCGGAAAGCGACCGGATCATAATGCCCGAGCTCACCGGCGCAGGCGGTACCCCCCCTGCCCTGCCAAAGTGACAGCCGCACCGGCCCGCTTCCCGCGCCCGGCGCCATTTTGGCAGTAACCATCAAACGTGTGGCCCTGGATGCTCGGCACAAGGTACCGTAAGTCTCGCATATAGCGGCCTTTAGGGTTTCCGGCCTATGGCGGTTTCTGTGGCACGCCATTTGCTCCTCTGTTGTCACACAGGTTTGTGCCGGAGTTTTGGGCCGAGAGAGGGCCCATTTATGCAGATGGAAATGCCGAGTACGCACGGACTAAACGCCCTCGTCGCCGAGGGCCAGGTACGCTTTCGCAGCGAACTGGTGGACGTGTTGAGAGAAATGGGGCTCAACACCTACGAGGCCGCGTACGGCAGCGAGGTGCTGGAGATTGTCCAGGCGGTCGAGATACATGCACTTGTCATTGACGCCGATCTGCCGGACGTAGGGGGGCTGGGAGCAGTTCGCATCATCAGGACGTTTCGGAAGGTGCCGCCCTTTTTGCTTTTGGCCAGCGAAATTACGCGCGCCCTCCAGGCCGAAGCATTTGATGCGCAGGCGGTCAGCGTCCTGCGCAACCCGGCCGACATCGCCCTGTTGTCACAGATGCTCGCGGCGACTCTCGCGAAGTGCTACGGGGGTTGTTAGAACAGAGAAGATTAGCTTGCGGCGGAGTTTTGTTCGGGGGAAAACAAGGGTTCATCTCGGGAGGAAAGGAGAAGGGTCAGTATGAAGATCAAACCTTTGGGTGAAAAAGTACTCGTCAAGAGGCTTGAAGCAGAGGAAGTGACGGCGGGCGGCATAGTGCTTCCCGATAGCGCGAAGGAAAAGCCGAAGGAAGGCAAGATTATCGCGGTCGGGCGGGGGCGCGCGCTCAAGGACGGCACGTACGCCGACTTCACGGTCAAGGCCGGCAACAAGGTAATCTTCAGTTCGTACGCAGGCACTGAGGTGAAGATAAACGGGGAAGAGTATCTGATCATGGGCGAGGATGACATTCTCGCGATTGTGAACTAAGCAGGAGGAAAAGATGGCACCGAAAAAGATTCTGTACGATCAGGAAGCCCGCGAAGCGATCAGGCGCGGCGTCAGAAAGCTCTCTGAAGCGGTAAAGGTGACACTGGGCCCGCGCGGCCGTAATGCCGTCATCCAGAAATCCTTCGGAGCGCCCACCGTGACCAAGGACGGCGTCACAGTGGCAAAGGAAATCGAGCTGGAAGACGCCTACGAGGATATGGGCGCCCAGATGGTCAAGGAAGTGGCCTCCAAGACCTCCGACGTAGCCGGCGACGGCACCACCACGGCCACGATCCTCGCCGAGGCGATCTTCGACGAAGGTCTCAAAAATGTTGCGGCCGGCGCGAACCCCATCAACCTCAAGCGCGGCGTAGAGGCCGCCGTCGCCGCCGTCGTCAAGAACCTCAAGAAAATGTCAAACCCCGTCTCCGGACGCAAGGAAATCGCCCAGATCGGCGCCATTGCCGCCAACAACGACAATGAAGTCGGCGATATGATCGCCGAGGCGATGGAGCGCGTCGGCAAGGACGGCGTCATCACCGTCGAGGAAGGCAAGTCCCTCAACACGACCGTCGACTGGGTCGAAGGTATGCAGTTCGACAAGGGCTACATTTCGCCCCACTTCGTCACAAGCACCGATACGATGGAGTGCATCCTCGAAGAGCCCTACATCCTCATACACGAGAAGAAGCTCTCTTCGGTTCGCGACCTCATCCCGGTTCTTGAGAAGATCGCGCAGTCCGGCAAGCCGCTTCTGCTCATCGCCGAGGATATCGAGGGCGAGGCGCTGGCGACACTGGTCGTAAACAAGCTGCGCGGTACCTTCAAGTGCGCTGCGATCAAGGCGCCCGGCTTCGGCGACAGGCGCAAGGCGATGCTGCAGGACATAGCGACGCTCACCGGCGGGAAGGCCGTCTTCGAGGACCTGGGCATCGACCTCTCCAACGTCGAAATGTCTGACCTCGGCCGCGCCAAGAAGGTCGTCATAGACAAGGAAAATACGACCGTTATCGAAGGCGCCGGCGACTCCGACACGATAAAGGGCCGCATCGCGCAGATACGCAAGGAGATCGAAACCACTTCCAGCGACTACGACCGCGAGAAGCTCGAAGAACGGCTGGCGAAGCTGGCAGGCGGCGTCGCCCAGATCAATGTCGGCGCAGCCACCGAAATCGAGATGAAGCAAAAGAAGGCCCGCGTCGAGGACGCCCTGCATGCCACAAGGGCCGCCGTCGAGGAAGGCATCCTCCCTGGCGGCGGCGTCGCGCTCGTCAGGGCTCTCAAGGTCATCGGCAAGCTGGACCTGTCCGGCGAAGAAAAGGTCGGCGCCGACATAGTCCGCCGCGCTCTGTATGCGCCTATCAAGCAAATCGCCCAGAATGCCGGCATCGACGGCGCCATCGTCGCGCAGAAGGTCGAAGAGGGCAAGGATGCGTTCGGGTTCAACGCGGACACTCTCAAGTACACCGATCTGGTCAAGGCAGGCGTCATCGACCCGACCAAGGTCGCCCGCACGGCGCTTGAGAACGCGGCATCCGTAGCCGCGCTGCTCCTGACGACCAACGCCGCCATCTCTGAGATACCCGAAGAGAAGGGAAAGAAGGCGGCCCCGCAGATGCCTCCCTACTAACAAAAGAGTCGCCCGCAAATGCGGGTGGATGAAAAAAGCGGGCCGGATGCTGCTATCCGGCCCGTTTCCTTTGGACTCTCTTGCGAAAGGTCAGGGATAAACGACGGCAGACAAGAATGTCCGCCCTACTTGTCGGTTGGCGCGCGCGGAATATGATCCGCACGGCGGGGCAAGATTTATACGCCGGTGGTGTGGCGTACCCGCCGTGGCACACATACCTCTGTAGGGGCGAGGGAGCCTGGCCCGCGGAAGGCCAGTTGGCTGCCACGGGCAACGCCCGTGGCCCCCCGTAGCAGAAGGGGGGCGAAGCCCTCCCCTCCGATTACATACGGCCGCTTCTCAAAATCGCCCAGATAAGCCACAGTCCCAACAGCGCCGCCAGCACGTACCCGCCCATCCCCAAAAGCGGCACTCCGAATACCAGCGGCTTGACGCCCGTACTGAGGATGAGGCTCGAAGCGATTACGAGGCTGCCGACCACGATGGAGAACGCAAGGCGGTTCGACGAGCGGTCCAGGTCGGAAATGAGTTTTTCGAGGCCCCTGTGCTGGAAATTGACCGACAGGCCCCCTGAAAGGACTTTGCGCACGATTCTGCGAATGTCGGCAGGGGCATAGCGAATGAGGTTGGCGCTGTGAAAGGCCATTGAAAGGAAGGATTTCCTGATGGACTCGAACGAGAATTTCTTGCGTATGAGCGTGCGAACGTAGGGGCCAAGGGCGCCGACGGCGTCGAAATCCTCGTCGAGCGCGCGGGCCAGCCCGGCGACCGTGACAAGGGCCTTGCCCATCATCACGAAATCCCTTGGAAGCAGAAGGGCGTTTCGCTGGGCGATGGATGTAATCCTCCCGAACATCGTGGGCATATCGATACGGCCCAGCGGCATCCCGACGTAAGTATCCATCATCGAGACGATGTCGCCTTGAACCTGGGAGAGGTCGGTTGCCTCGGTAAAAACCTTCAGGTCTTCGAGGACCCCCATCATAAGATCGATGTCCCCCATCCTGAGCGCCAGGATGCCGGTGCCGAGCGCGCCCTGGAGCTCATCGGTAATGTGGCCCATAAGCCCGAAGTCGATGAGGTTGATCCGCAGGGATTCATTCACGAGGATGTTTCCAGGGTGCGGATCGGCATGGAAGAAACCCATCTCGAAGAACTGCTTCATATACAGGTCGAAAAGCCCCGCAGCAAGTTGCTTTTTCTCTTCGGGCGTGCCATCGGTGACGAAACTGGAAATCCTGCGGCCGCTGAGGCGCTCAAGCGTCAATATCGACGTAGTCGTCAGGTCCCAGAAGACCTTCGGACCGTAAAACCTGTCGCTCTCGGCAAAGGCGGCGTGGAATTTCTGGGTGGACGAGGCCTCCTGCAGGAAGTCGATCTCACGGTTGATGTGCCGGCCGAGCTCGTCAATCAGCATCCTCGGCTGCAGCACGCGCGACTCCGGGACATACTCCTCGAGTCTGCGTGCGAACATTCCCAGGAGTTCGAGATCGGAGGCTATCACGCGGGATATTCCAGGGCGCCTCACCTTCACGACCACCGACTCGCCGCGTATGGTTACGGCGCGGTGTACCTGGGCTATCGAGCCGGATGCTATCGGCTCCTCCTCGAACTCGCTGAAGAACTCCTCGATCTCTCCCCCGAGTTCCTCCTCGATGCCACTGCGCGCCTCGGCGGAGGAAAAGGGCTCGACACTGTCCTGCAGCTTGGTGAACTCCTCGATGTACACCGGCGGCAGCAAGTCGGGGCGCGTCGATAGAAACTGCCCGAGCTTGACGAAAGTGGGGCCGAGCTCCTCCATAGCGTCGGCGGCGTGCCTCGCGAAGGACCGGGACGTCGCAATAGGCTCGCGCGGAAGCGAGGGGCGCTTCCACTTCGCCGGAAGCGGTATGTAACGCCGCAGGTCAAGGCGCTCCACGAACGGCCCGAAACCGTACTTGAAGAGAACCTCCGCAACGCGCCTGAGACGCTGCAGGCCCCTGTATTTCTTTCCAAGTGAGAAAAACGACAACAGTCTACCCCTCCACGCTGGTTGCGGCGACCTCCCTGACGGCCTTGAGCGTCGCCAGCAGGGCCGGCGCGTCGCCCAGGCCAAGCGTGTTGGGGGCGTCGCTTCGGGCCTCGTCGGGCCTTGGATGAACTTCGAGGAAGACCCCGTCTGCTCCCGCCGCAACCGCTGCGGCCGAGATCACCGGCACCATATCCCGGTCACCACCGGTCGACGTGCCGAGCCCTCCGGGCTTTTGCACCGAGTGAGTCCCGTCAATAACCACCGGATATCCAAACGACTTCATAATCGGTATCGAACGAATATCCACGACGAGAGTGTTGTAGCCGAAACAACTTCCGCGCTCGGTAAGCAATATCCGCTTATTGCCGGTCGACTCCACCTTTTCGATAATCGGCTTGACGTCCCACGGCGCCATAAACTGGCCCTTCTTGATGTTGACCGTCCTGCCGGTGGCGCCGGCGGCCGTCAGGAGGTCCGTCTGCCGGCACAGAAACGCCGGTATCTGCAGGATGTCGGCCACTTCGGCTGCCGCGGCAGCC
>JAGHCE010000144.1 GCA_021160625.1 Planctomycetota bacterium
AGGTATACGAGCCGTTCCTCATCCGCAGGGGGATGCTGCGCAAGACTCCGCGCGGCCGCGTGGCGACCGAGAAGGCCTTCGCTCACATAGGCGGCGGCGCTTCCGGCGGGCTCTTCGAGTGAAGGAGCCGGCCTTGAGCAAGGGAGGCTCCATTTTGCTGCACACGTGCTGCGCGGTCTGCTTTGAAGCGGTTTACCCGGTGCTTCTCGACGAGGGTCGGCAGGTTACGGCTTTTTTCTACAATCCGAACATCCACCCGTACCGGGAGTTCGCCAAGCGTCTGCGAGCCGCCGAAGTCGCCACCGAGGCCCGCAAGGTCCCTCTTATCGCCGAGAAATCCTATGGCCTCCAGACCTATCTGGACGAAATCCTTACCGCCGACGCAGGGCGTTGCCAAGCCTGTTACGCCTTAAGGCTGGAGCGCACCGCAGCCGAGGCCGCAAAGCGCGGCTTTGACGCCTTTACCACGACCCTGCTGACGAGTCCCCATCAAAAGCACGAGGCCGTCAGATCCGCCGGCGAGAGCGCGTCCGCCCGGCACGGCGTTGCCTTCCTCTACAGGGACTGGCGCGACCGAATGCAGATTGGGCTGGAGTCGGCCAAGCGGCGCAGCCTCTACCGGCAGCAATACTGCGGCTGCATCTGGAGCGAGTATGAGAGGTTCGGTCCGCACGACGGCCGAGCCGGAGACTGAATGCGGTGTATTTCGAAGTGACGAGCAGAACGCCTATTCGCAGGATACTGTTTGCTTTGGTGCTGCCGGTGATGGCGGTGGGTATCATATCCTGCGCCACGGTGGAGCGTCGCGTGCAGGTGCCCGTGCTCAAGGGGATGCGCGTGCACATCCGCCCGGTGCGCGTCCTGGTCGGCACACAGACGCGCTCCAAGCCGCTCTACCTGTCGTCATCCGGCAAGGTGAAGGTCTATTCCGGCGACGCGAAAACAATTCTGGCCACGATTACCCTCGAGAGGACACCGGTGTCGCTGAACCGGCGTAAATCCATCGTCGTCGGCCAAACGAGCTGGGACCTGCCTGCCGCAACAGCCGCCGTAATAATCGTCCCCGAAAAAGGGGGCTCGATATTCGTCGGTGACACGCGCTACCCCGGATGTATCGCACTCGTGAAGCGCGGCGAGTCAGTCCTGGCGATAAATTACGTTGCGATGGAGGACTACGTTGCGGGGGTGGTCTCGTGCGAGATGCCGAGGCGTTTCTGCCGTCCGGCGCTTGAAACCCAGGCCGTGGCGGCGAGGACCTACGCGCTCTGGACGATGTCCAGGACCAGGCTTCTCGTTTATGACCTCAGGAACACCCAGGCCTCCCAGGTCTACCGGGGCCTGACCCGGACGTACTCCTTCGGCAGGGACGCCGCCCGAAAAACCGCCGGCGTGGTAATGGTGTATGACTGGAAATTTCTCCCCGCGTTCTATTCGAGTACCTGCGGCGGTCATACCGCCCCTGCCTCCCAGCTGGACAGCGCGCCCCGGATAGCGCCGCTGTCGGGTGTTGAATGCATCTACTGCCAGGCATCGCCTCGTTACCGCTGGGTGATTACGATTACTGTCAGCGAAGTGGAAGAGGCGCTTGCGCAGGCCGGATACGTCTCCGGCAAGCTCAAAGACATCAAGGTAACAAGTACGGTCGGCGGCGGGTGGGTTGATACGGTTGAGATTGTCGGCAGCGACGGCAACAGGCGGATTTCGGGAAATGCCTTCCGCAGACTCATCGGAACCGGGAAGTTCTACAGCGCGAATTTCAATATTCGCAAAGCCGAAGACAAGTTCGTGATTCGAGGTAGAGGCTTCGGGCACGGCGTGGGGATGTGCCAGTACGGGGCGGACGGCCTGGGCCGCCGTGGGCGCAATTTCGTGGAGATTCTCGGGCATTATTATCCGGGCGCAAAAGTGATAAAGATATATTGAGCTTGTCCCCGCACGCTGAAGCGCAGTTAATTAGGTAGGGCGGACATTCTTGTCTGCCGTCGTTTGTATTCCGCGCACGGCAAGCCGCGCCCTACGTGAAAATGTGGTGCTGGTGGGCCGGCACGTTGTGCCGGGAAGCTCGGGGCGGGCTTTAGCCACCTTACATAGATTCCATAATTATTCCGCGTGGGCTAAAGCCCACTCTACAAAGGCTATATGGCACTGGTGGCCTGTCCACCAGTGATTATGGCGGCATATGATGCCGCTCTACCAATATTTATTGCGCGTGCATTAAAGCGCATCCTACGATGTTATGTGACACTGGAGGTTTTGCGTGGTTTTTCGAATCGGGCACGGCTTTGACATTCATCCTCTCGTCGAGGGACGCCGGCTGGTTCTTGCCGGGATGGAGGTGCCCTGCGAGGTCGGCTGTGCCGGCCACAGCGACGCCGACGTGGTGCTTCACGCCCTGGCCGACGCGCTCCTGGGGGCGCTGGCGGCAGGCGACATAGGCGAATGGTTTCCCGACACCGACGCGATTTGGAAGGACGCCGACAGCGCCGTCCTCTTGGGTAAGGTCCTCGATGCGGCCGCCGAAAAGGGGGCGCACCTGGTCAATATCGACGTCACAATCTACCTTGAAAGGCCGAAGCTCGGAGCGCTCAAGGACCGGATGCGCGCCCGCTTAGCCGAGCTCACCCGGCTTGATGCCGGTTGCGTCGGCCTCAAGGCCCGGACGTTCGAGGGCTTCGGGCCCGTCGGCGCCGGCCGGGCCGCAGCCGCAACCGCCGTCGTGCTCGTCGAAATCCCCCACCCGGAAAAGGACTGACGAGACGTGGCCGCAGAAAACGTGCGAGTTCGTTTTGCCCCGTCACCCACCGGCTACATCCACATCGGCAACGCGCGCACCGCGCTTTTCAACTACCTCCACGCCCGCGGGACGCGAGGGGCATTCATCCTGCGGATCGAGGACACGGACAGAGAGCGTTCGCGAAAAAAGTACGAGGAGACGCTCATCGAGGACCTCACCTGGCTGGGCCTTGACTGGGACGAGGGGCCATACATCGGGGGAGCGTTCGGGCCGTACCGGCAGTCCGAACGCATCGAGATTTACAGGGAGTACCTGGAGGAACTCCTCTGCGAAGACAAGGCCTACCGTTGCTACTGTACCCCCGATGAACTCGAAGCAAGACGCAAAGAGGCGCTCGCTGCCGGAGCGTCGGCTGCCTACGACGGCCGATGCGCCAAGCTGTCCGCTGCCCAGAGAGCACGCTTCGAGGCCGAGGGCCGCCCCTTTACCTATCGATATCGCCTGCCGCACGAAAAGGTTGTAATTGACGACGTGGTGCGAGGGCGCGTGGTGTTTGACACGAGCCTTGACGGCGACGTCATAATCTGGAAGTCCGACGGCCTCCCCACGTTTCATTTCGCCGTGACTGTTGACGATGCGCTTATGGAGATAAGCCTGGTGCTAAGGGGTGAGGGGCACCTTCCAAATGCGCCGATCCAGGTGCTCCTCGCGCGGGACCTAGGCTTTCTGGCGCCGGGTTTCGCCCATATGTCGCAGACGCTTGCCCCCGGCGGCGGCAAGATATCCAAGCGCCGAGGCGGGATGTCGCTTCGGGAGTTCCGCGAGAGCGGCTGCCTGCCGGAGGCGCTTGCCAATTACATCGCGCTTCTGGGATGGTCTCCCAGGCGAAGTGACGAGGTATTCACCATCGAAGAGGCCGTTTCCCTCTTCGACGTCACGCAGCTGACGAAGGCCTCGGCGTCGTTTGACCCGGGCAAGTTCTCTTTTGTTTGCCGTCGGCATATGCAGGCGGCGGACCCGGCGCGGCTGGCCGACCTGGCGGGGCCGTTTCTCGAAAAAAGCGAGCTCGAAGCTCCCGATGCGTCGTACCTTCGCCGCGTTCTCGCCATTGCCCGTCACAGGGCCGAAAAATGCGCGGATTTCCCCGACTTGCTGCGCCCCTATCTGGCCGAACCCGTTTTGGGAGAGGAGGCGATGGAGATTCTCCGTGAACAGGGAGCGCTTGAAGTCCTGGAAGTATTCGCCGAGAGGCTGCAGGCGGCCGCCGACACCGGCGAGGAGGCCCTCAAGGCGGCGTTTGAAGAGACGCGGGAGAGGACCGGCAGGAAAGGCCGCGGTCTGTATATGCCGGTGCGGGTGGCGCTTACGGGTACTGTGACGGGCGCGGAGATTGTGGAGATTGTGCCGGTTCTCGGTGTGGAGAGGGTCACGGCGCGCCTGCGGGCGGCCATCGAGGCGGTTGCGGCGGGCTAAGGTTGCCGCGGACCGCCGCGTAACTGTCCCAAGGAATGTGCCGAGCGACATAGGGTGCGGCTTGCCGCACGCGGGATAAACGCCGGCGGACAAGAATGTTCGCCCTACCTGTTGGGCGCGGCCCGCCACGGCGGCCGCACGCGGAATACTTACACGGCGGGACAAGACCCGCCGTGGCACACGTATCGCTCGTAGGGGCGCCGCTTGCTGCGCCCTCAGCACCGGGCAGGGCAAGCCCTGCCCCTACATAGCCACCAGTGCCACATTTTCACGTAGGGGCGAGGCACGTCTCGCCCGCGGAAGGTCAGTTGACTGCCGCAGATAACGTCTGCGGCCTCCTTAGCAGAAAGGGGGTGAAGCCCTCTCCCTCCGCTTTGCTGTTGATAGGAGCGGGTTCGGGCGATATACTTATGATTTCGGCATTTCCGGCCGTAAGTAGTGTATAGTATACATAACAGGGGATTTGCGGGATTTTTCACGTGATCAAACACAGATTCATACCGATATTGTGCCTTGTTTTCTTTTCGGGCCTGGCGGCTGTCTTCGACGGGTGCACCACTTCGGACAAGCGCAGCCGCGAGACGCGCGTTCTGCAGACGCTCGAAGGCCAGGTGCATTCCGAGGACGCCGCGGTTGCCCGCCAGGCGGCCCTGACACTCCTGTCGTCGAAACTGGAGAGCGCTTTCAGGCTTCTCAAAAACACCCTCGTGACCAGTGATTCCTCGACGACCAGGGGAGCGGTGATATTCGCCTTTACCGTCCAGAATGACCGCCGCATAAGGGTGGAATCTGCCGACGCCCTGGGAGACTCTGACGCGGAGACGGTGGACCTGGCGAAGAAATACCTCCTCGATGTCATCGGCGAGTCCGCAGCGCCGGACATCCTCTCGCGGGCCAGGGACGACGCACGCGGTTCCTCCGAAAGGGTTGCGGCGATAGAGGTTCTCGGTAAGTACGCGACCAAGGGGTCCGTTGAGGGACTTCTCGACCTGCTTGAGGACAGCGATCAGGATGTGGCCAACGCCGCCGCGGCCGCGCTTCGAGAAATCACGTACCAGCCGTTTGGCGCCAGCCCCGCCTTGTGGCGCTCATGGTACCAGGATTACAAGAAGCTAAGCCGAGACGAGTGGCGCCAGGCCGCCATATTCTTTGCCAACGAACGGGAAAAGGACAAGGAGCAGATACAGGCCCTCGAAGACGTGCACAGCGCCTCTGAGAGGGAGGTAGTCACTCTTGCGAAGAAGATTGTGGACATCGGCGTCGAGCTGAGGCGGCCCCAGATGGTCCTGGACGTCCTGATCGAGGTGAAGCCCGTCGAGGCACAGATTTACGCAGCAGAGAAGCTTGGGCGCCTCAAGGCGGCGACGGCCGTTGTTCCACTCATCGAAAAGGCCGCCAGTTCACAGCCGCGCCTTGCGGAAGCCGCCATAAGCGCGCTCGGCCAGATAGGGGACCCAAAGGCGCTTGCGGCGGTCGCGTCGAGGCTCCCTGACGAGGACACCAGCGTAAGGCTTGCGGCCGTAAAGGCCTACGCGGCGCTGCCCGAGAGCGACCTTGCACGGATATTACCGCTTGCCGATGACGCCTCTGCTGATATCCGCGCCGAGGTGGCCAGGTCGCTTGGCGAACGCAAGTGGGAGGTGGGCCTCGCGCCGCTTCTCGAAATGCTTTCCGACGAGGTGCCCGAGGTCAGGGCAGCCGCGGCGCAGGCACTCGGCCCCATCGGGGACAAGGCCGCCGTGCCGGAACTCGTAACGCTCGTGGACGATGCCGACAGCAACGTCGCCTTCTACGCCGTTCGCAGCCTTTCCCTGCTGCCCGACGCCTCGGCCTACGACGCGCTCATCAGGGCCACCGCCCACACCGACCCGCGCGTGCGCGAGGCCGCCGTGGTCGCCCTTGAGAAGGTTGCCCTCGAAAAACCCGACGACAAGCGCGCCGTGGAACGGCTGTTTGAGCTTTCCTTTTCCAGGACCGAGACCGACCAGCGGGTGGCCGAGAGCGCGTGGAATGCGCTTCTGGTCCTAATCGACAGGGATGCCGAGCTCATCCTGCAGCTTTCACAGCGCCTTGAGGATGCGGACAGGTTCGACAAGGCCGAGGGACTTCTGAGGATTCTCGTCGATTCGAAGGCCGACGATAAGCACGTTCTCGAAGCCTTGAGGAGGCTTGCCGGCGCAAATCTGGCCCGGCGCAACTACGAGGCGGCGCTGGGTTATTTCAGGAGGATACTCCAGACGGCCAGGGATGACGCCCAGGCGCTTTCGGGGGAACGGGCGGCCCTGGAGGGTCTTGAGGATTACAAGGGGCTCGCGGCGTTTTATGCCGGCGAGATGGCGGCCGGCAGGGCCGCCGATGAGGACCGCCGGAGATTCCTGAAGGTTCTCGGGAAACTTCTGGATACCGAGGATTACTGGGCGGTCGTGACTTTTTCAGACCAGGTCCTGGGGGGCGACAATACAGCCGACGGCACCTTCAAGGCCGCGGTCGTGGAAATCCGCCAAAGTGCGCTTCCGGGGTACCTGGGCAAGCTTGTCGGGGACCTCGCAGGTGATGACGAGGCGGCTATAGCCGCGCATAACGCACTTTCAAGCTATGGCCGAGACGCCGC
>JAGHCE010000109.1 GCA_021160625.1 Planctomycetota bacterium
GATGATTATGACGGTCATCCAGCCGGACCTCTGGAACCAGCTCCCGGAGCGCTACAGCGTGAACTACCTCAGCGGCGGCAGGTTGATCGCCTATGCCACGCCGGATGCCCAGGAAGAGATCAGGGACTTCCTTGCCGATTTGAGAAAACTGCAGGCGATGGCTGTGATGGTCGAAGCCCGGATGATTACGGTGAGCTCGGGCTTCCTGGACAAGTTCTCGGTAAACTATCCTCTTATAGACCTGATGCCCGACGGCGACGGCGGTGCCTGGACGATAGCAAGCGGCGCTCTGTTGCCGGGCTCGATGATAGGCGAAGGCTTCGGCACGGGAATCAGCGCCGGTACGGATGAGGGCATAAGCTTCACGGTCAATTACTACGACGGCATCGAGGTCACCGCGCTGATCGAAGCGGTGCAGAAGAGCGAGGATCATCAGACGCTCAACCGGCCGACGATTATGCTCGCTAACGGGCAGATGGGCTACATTGACGTTTCAACGGAAACCGATTATATCTCAGAGCTCGAACCGACAGTGGCCGAGAGCGCCGTGGCGATTACTCCGTCGACCGACAGTATAACGACAGGTACGACACTGACGGTAAGGCCGACAATCAGTTACGACGGCCGGTACGTCCAGCTTGCTCTTGAGCCTGAGATCTCGCAACTGATCTCTATCAGTCCCTACACGTATTTCACCGTGGAGGAAGGGATACTCCTTGAGAATACCCTCCAGTTGCTGACAACATCGGAGATCTCGCTGCGCTCGACTGTCAGCGTACCCGACGGTGGTACGGCGATGCTTGGCGGCCTGACGCTTGCCGGGGAGAGCCAGGTCGAGTCCGGTGTTCCCGTCCTGTCGAACCTGCCCATCATAGGCAGGCTCTTCAAGAAGACCGGGATAATCCGTGACAAGCAGGTGATTGTCTTCCTGGTGACGCCGCACGTCGTCATACGCGACGAGTACGAAGCAGGCCTCTGAGAAAGGGGTCTGATAGAAAAGAGCCGAATGAGAACCGGGCCTCGCTGAGGCCCGGTTCCTTTTTGCGGGGTTTCCAACGGGGCCTTATGGCGACACCGCTTTCCAGTAAGACCTTTCTTGTCCTGGCTGCGGCGATAGCCGTGGCGGGAGTGCTGGCGTACCACAACGCGCCGGGCAACGGCTCAACCAACTTCGATGATTACTGGCAGGTGACCAGAAATCCCCTGGTCACGGAGCCCTCCTTCCACAACGGGGTCCGCGCCGTCAGCGGCCCGTACCACGGTGTCTATCTCCCGGCCAAACTCCTTTCGTATATGGCGGACTACGCCGTCTGCCGGCGGTTGGGCCTGGACCCGGTCTTGGGTGTTCATCTCACAAACGTCATCCTGCACATTGCAAACTCGATACTCGTGGCCCTCATATGCATCCTGGTCGTCCTGGACCTTGCCGGGGACCGAATTGACCCTGCGGGAGCGTTTCTCATCGGGCTTTTTGCCGGCGTGTTGTTCGTTCTTCACCCGGTACACGTGGAGTCGGTGGCCTGGCTTTCCAGCCGCAAGGATGTTCTCTCTTTTTTCTTTATGGCGCTTGCATTCCTGGCTTTCCGCGGCGTGGTGATGAGAGGCACGCTTGTGCGGGGGGTGATGTGTGTCGTATTGTTCATCCTGGCGCTGGCTTCCAAGAACACCGTGTTGTGTTTCCCGTTGATAGCGGCGGCTTACTGGGTGCTCGTCTCCCGGCGGGGGGGCAGGCGGGCTGGGTTTGTGCTGGCGGCGCTTATAATAGTCGCGGCTGTCGACGTTGTCGCAGGAGCCACTCTGATAAGCGCCGCCGGCTACGGCGCAAAGCCGACGGGCGGGTCCTGGGCGATTCATTACCTCACAGTCATAAAGACGTTCCCCTTGTATATGCGGCTGCTCCTGTTTCCGGTGGGCCTGAACGCCATTTACCGTATCCCGACCGCATCGGGGTTGTCCGACCCGGGGGTGTGGTGGGGACTTGTGATGCTGACGGCCAACATATGCGTCGTCGTGTTCGTAAGGGTGAAAACGGCCAGATTCATTGTCTTGTGGTACCTTATTGCGTTGCTGCCGGTGCTGCAACTGGTGCCGATGGCGGTGCCGGCCTTTGCCGCCGACAGGTATGCCTACATCGCGTCGGTGCCGTTTGCGCTGGCCCCGGCGCTGATATTGTGGAAGGTCAGAGAGGCGCTTCTCAAGCGGGGCTCGACGGTGGTTGCCTCGGCGCTTGTAGCGGCCGCGGTCATATACGCCGGGGCACTCGGTGTCGGGACCTGGTCGAGGAACAGGGTGTGGCGCTCGTCGAAGACGCTCTGGCAGGACGTGCTCTCGAAAAATCCCACGAGCCGCATAGCGCTCGTCAACTTAGGCGAAGTCCACTTCGAGGAGGGCGACTACCAACGCGCTCGCCGCCACTACACAAAGGCGATTACGCTCGACCCGTTTTTCACCATTGCGCGGTACAATCTCGCGTTGACCTGCGAGCGCGTCGGCGACGAGGCCGTCGCCAAGACTCTCTACAAGCAGGTGCTCGTGATGCCGTCGTCGCTTACCGCACGTTACGCGCGCAGGTACCGGGGGCTCGCCGCGTGCAAGGTATCGGCCATTTACTATGACCGCAGGGAATACGTCCGGGCCAGGAAGTACGCCGCGGACGCACTCGCGTACCTGGGAAAGGCGCCCGAGCCGACCCAGCGGTACCGGCAGGCCGACGAGGCCCTTACGCAGTCCAGGGAACTGGCGGACGGGCTCATTGAGGCCGGTGACGCCCTGGCGAAAAGTGCTCCCGCGCGGGCCGAGAGGCTCTACGTCCACGCCGGTGAAGCCGCCATTGAGTACAGTGCCCCTCATACAAAGCTTGGCCGGCTGTACCTTGCCGCCAGGCGGTGGCAGGATGCCTACGAGGAATTGACGACCGCCTTTCTGCTCGGTGCAAGAGGGGCGGATTTCGAGTATGATTTCGGTGTGGCGGCGCTGGAAAGCGGACGATACGACAGGGCCGCGCGGCGCTTTGCCAGGGTGCTCGCCGCTGACCCCGCAAGACGCAAGGCCAAGGTGAAGCTGGCCGTCGCCGAGGCTCACCTCGGCAAGCAGGAGAAAGCGCTCAAAGCGCTGGAAGAAATCCTGGGAGCCGACCCCGGCAACCGCGAGGCCCGCGAAATCTACGATGCCAGAAAGGCGTCGCTGGAAAACGGGAAGCGAGATGGAGATGAATGAGGGCAGTGAATCACTCGGCTTGTCAGTGGTTGTGCCGATGCTCGACGAGGCGCCGGTAATCGAGGAACTGCTCAGCCGACTCGAATCGGTCTTTTCGGATTTCACTGGAGGTTGGGAGATGGTGGCCGTCGATGACGGCTCAACGGACGGCACCTGGCGGCTGCTCCAGGAAGCGTCCGCCCGGAGACCGTGGCTGCGGGGCGTTCGCCTTGCCAGGCGGTTCGGCCAGCACCAGGCCATCCTTGCCGGGATGGACGCCGCGCGGGGACGGATTGTGGTCCTGATGGATGCGGATCTCCAGGTCCAGCCTGAAGATATGAAGCCCCTCGTGGAAAGGGTCGCTCGTGATGCCGACGTCGCCTTTGCGGTTCGCGACCACCGCAACGAGGGATTCCTGCGCGAGGAGATCGGTCTGAAGTTGAACGCCTTTCTGGCGAAGCACTCTGTGGGAGCGCCGCTGAAAGCGCTCTCCACGTTTTTCGCCGCGAGAAGGGAAGTCGTCAAGGCCGCCTTGTCCTTCAAGACTTCAAGGCCGATTGCCCCGTTCCACATAATGCTTTCCGGCCCACGTAAAGTCGTGTGGATGAAAGCGCGCAACCGGGTTCGCACGAAGGGGCGCTCCAAGTACGGCTTACTGCGGCTGATTGCCGTCACGCTTGACATATTCTTCGGATATACCCGCCTGCCCGAGCGGACGCTCCTCGCCGCGGCCGTGGGGGCGCCGGCGGGGGCGATCGCCCTGTGGGTAGTGGCGGGGCTCTGGGCTGTTGCCGGGTGGGAGCGGCTATCGAGTGTGTTCCTGGCGGCGGGGGCGTCGTGGGCCGTTATCTGCCTGAGTGTGCTCCTGTTCGTCGCCGGGCATCTTGCCCTGCGGCCTGGAGCCGGGCACGGCGGGCCGCTCTACCTTGTCAGCGAGACCTTCTGACGCGCGTCGTCGGCATTCGATCGTTTCCCGGACTCAGTCGGCCTGGCTGCCTTTTTCCCTGCCTGCAAAGAACCTGCGAAAGCCGCCCGACAAGACAAGCCACACCGCAACGGGCACGACGTTGACGGTCACGAACTGCGCAAACGACGCCGCTACCGCCCCAGC
>JAGHCE010000026.1 GCA_021160625.1 Planctomycetota bacterium
CATCTGGGGCGTAACCTGGTCGAGAATCGTGGTTCCGAGGAAAAAGCCTCCCTCGTACCCTTCGACCGCCTGGCCCCTGCCGTCCAGGATGAGCTTGGCCCCTTCGTCGATGCCGATTTGGATGTAGCCTTCGACGCGCTCTTTGTGCTGGGCGCTGATGAGCGGGCCCATCTGGGTGTTCTTGTCCATCGGGTGACCGAGCCTGACGGCCTTTGCCGCCTCAACGATCTTTTCCAGGAGGGCATCGGCCTCGCCGACGAGGATGAGGACGCTCGAGGCCATGCAGCGCTCTCCGGCACAGCCGAAGCTCGATGAGATGACGGCCCGGACGGTAGCTTGCGGGTCGGCGTCGGGCATTACCAAGACGTAATTCTTGGCGCTGCCGAGGGCCTGGACGCGCTTGTGGTGCTTCGTGGCGGTTGCCTGAACGTTCTTCGCGGCGGCGGTCGAGCCGACGAAGGAGACAGCCCTGACGTCTTCGGCGGCGATCAAGGCCTCGAAGGTTTCCCGGCCGCCCTGGACGATGTTCAGGACGCCGTCCGGCAAGCCGCCCTCGGCGAAGATTTTCGCTACGGCTGTGGCTGTTGTGGGGCACTTTTCGGAGGGCTTGAGGACGAAGGTGTTTCCACAGGCTATCGCCACGGGGAACATCCACATCGGGACCATTGCGGGAAAGTTGAACGGGCAGGCGCCCACCACGACGCCCAGCGGCTCGCGGTAGATGTAGCCGTCGATGCGCGTGGCGATGTTCTCGATGAAGTCACCCTTGGACAGGGTGGGCATACCGGCGGCGAATTCCACCACCTCGATGCCGCGCCGGACGTCGCCCTGGGCCTCGTGGAAGGTCTTGCCGTTCTCCGCTACGAGAATTTCGGCCAAGGCGTCGCGGCGCTCTTCGAGGAACTCTTTGCAGGTAAAGAGTATCCTGCACCGCCGCACAACCGGCATTGCCCGCCAGGCCTCGAACGCATCCGTTGCGGCATCGACCGCCCGGCCGACGTCCTCAGGCGTAGAGTACGCAAGCGTCGCCACGACGCTTTCGCCGTCGGCGGGGTCTATAACCGGATAGGTCTTTTTTCCGCCGGGTGTGACCCACCGGCCGCCGATGAGATTCTGCAGTTCCTCAGGCATATCGCCTCCACATATTCCAGGTTCATCGTTCCAGGGAAAAAGGTGTCCCCCCTGACAGTATCACTGGTGGACAAGCCACCAGTGCCACATAGCATTGTAGGGGCGAGGCACGCCTCGCCCGGGGAAGGTCAGGTGACCGCCACTGGCAGCGCCCGCGGCGCCCGTAGCAGTCCTGCAAGGTGGGGCTTTCCCCACGCGTAGTAAACGATGGCAGACAAGAATGTCCGCTCTACCCACTGGGTTGCCGCACGCGGAATGAACAATGAGTATTTGCCGCGTGGGCTACGAGCCCACCCTACACAGCTACCAGTGCCACATTGCCATCCGTAGGGGCGCTGCTTGCCGCGCCCTCGGAAGGCTCAGAAATCAAAGCCGGCCCCTGCAACACCCAGCGCCTCGAGCTCGGCGACAACTGTCCACCTGCCCGCCAGCCGGTCGGCGCCCGCCGCCAAGAGCACCAGGCCGTCGCCGATGCAGCTGATGCCGCCGGAGGCCTTGACCATCGTGTCTGTCCCGGCTACGGCCTCCTTTATCGCGGCGATTATCCGCGACGTCGCCTTGCCGTCGTTCCAGCCGGTGCAGGTCTTCACGAACGCCCCTCCGGCGGCTGCGACGGCCTTCGAGGTGGCGATAATCGTCGCGTAGGTTCGAAGCTCGTCTTCGGTGCGCATCAGGTCCGCCACGCGGATGATGGACTTGACCTGAACACCATAGGGGCGCGCGGCGTCCTGGAGGGTCGCGGCATACTTTTCTATTGCCGCAAAGTCGCCTGCCTGGGCGAACTGCACGGGTATTACCGAATCGATCTCCTCGGCGCCCCTGTCGAGCCCCCACTTCATTTGTTCGAGGGCAACTTCCAGCGGATCGGTGCCGTAGGGGAAGTTGACGACCATCTGCTTTTTCGGGTACTCGGTGGTGAGGTACTTCTTCATCCATTCGAGCTGGAAGGGCCAGCCGGCGAAGGCGGCGAAGCGGTACTTCGTTGCGATGAGAGCCGCCGCGTGGACGTAGTCCTCCGGCGTCTTGACCTCGCGGCCGAGGGCCCGCTTCATTATAGGCTGGATGTCGAGGTTGACCGTGAGGGTTCCGGAGAAATCGAACGTTGACGTGACACTTTTGATCTCTTCGGGCGTATGGGTGGGCATAGCAGGCCTCCGAAGTTTCCGAATACGAATACGGGCCCGATTATGCGCGTCCGGGCGGACGTGTCAAGGCAGGCCAAGTGCAGTTGGGGGACGTTCGGCGGGGGGAAGCGCTCGGCCGGCGGTACGCTCGGCCGGAAGTCAGGCGGAAGCCGTCTCCGGCGCGTCGGGAGTCCGGCGCGATTTCCTCCGGGGAAGCCTCAGGTCAAAAGCGCGAGCAAGGGCCAAGACGAGTGCCCCTCCCACGATGAACCACAAACCCTCCCCGACGAATTTGGGCCACTTGAAAGGCCTCAGCCAGTTGTAGTCAAGGGCAAGACTGGCCCAGCCGAGAGCCGCCGACACGAAACCCGTCCCGAAACTCGCGACAACGAGGTACAGGTTGAGCCGGTCTTTCCTCAGCCAAATGGCCCCTATTCCAGCAAGAGCGGTCGGTATCCAGCACATGCACAACCACATAACGAACCGGCCCTCGGCAATCTCGGCTGTTGACATATCGGATGTGATTTGCCCGAAGGCGGTCTCAAGCCCTGTGTAATGAAAGATGATCGGAGCCAGAAGGAATGCAACCACGACGACGAACGCGGCCAGAGCGATTGCCACCGGACGGCAGCCCGTAAGCCTGCCGACAAGCACCGCCCCTATCCATACCACGATCCCCAGCGATAGAAAGAACGTCGCCACGAACAGCGAGAAAGGCATATAACCCACGCTGTCTATTTCGTCGATGAAACTTGCCCACACCGACCCTATAACAAGCACCACGCAGGGAAGGATCAAGAATAAGCAGAGCCTCCGAAGGGCTCTTGTGCGTCGGTACTTCCGGCCCGCGGCCTCAAGCGAGCGGGAGACGAGGTCCGCAAGTGCGATCTCGTCCCCGAAAAGGCGCAGTGCCTCCGTCTCGGCTTCCTCTGCGGAAAGCCCCGACTTGACGAGCGCGGCCTTTTCGTCCTCGAGGTGATTGGCTGCTTCCCGCTGCACGCGCTTTATCATCTCGCGCGAGAGGTCCAGGTCGCGGGTTATCCGTTCGACATATTCCTCAAACCGTGACATATCCGATCTCCTCAAAACGAGCCGGTTGCAGTATCCGGTTCATAGCGGTCTCGAAGACCCGCCAGGTGGCGCGCTTTTCGGCAAGGCGCTTGCGGCCCCTGGCCGTCAGCGAGTACACCCGGCGCGTGCGGCCGTTTACCACGCTCTCGCGGGACTTCACCAGCCGCTCTTCCTCGAGACTGTAGAGGAGCGGATAAATGGTCCCCTGGCCAAGGTCGAAGACCCCTTCTGAACGCTCCGAGAGGGTCTTCATAATGTCATAGCCGTGCCTCGGCGACCGGGCCAATACCGCCAGCACCAGCGACGCCATATGCCCCTTGACGAGATCCCCGCCGATTTTCTTTCCCGCCATTATGAAACTCCCTGGTCTTTTCCCCGTGGTATATATGTCAGCATCCGAAGTATAATAGGTCGACTCCAATAGTATGTCAAGCGAAATATATGGCCATTCGACAGTTTTTTCGTTGGGGGTGGTCCCAGTCACCAAGACACAGAGAAACACGACGTAGGGGCAAGGTTTGCCCGCCTTGGCGGGCCGCCAGTGCTGCATAGTGACGTAGGGGTGCCGCTTGCCGCACCCGCGGAAGGTCGGTTGATCGCCACGGACAACGTCCGTGGCCAATGTAGGGTGCGGCTTACCGC
>JAGHCE010000243.1 GCA_021160625.1 Planctomycetota bacterium
AGAAGGGCTTGAGTTCTTTCGAGGCCCATCGTGACAGGGGCACGGGAAAGCCCATCTTGTCCTTTCTGTCCAGGATCTTTCGCGGAACGGACGGTGCGACCGCTTTTCGGAACAAGTACTTAAGGCGGCCGTTCTTGAATTTTGTGACGGGGGGAATCGAGGCCATCAGTTCCACGAGGCGGTGGTCGATAAGCGGCACGCGCGATTCAAGCCCGTGCGCCATCGACGTGCGGTCCTCGACATGCAGGAGTGACTGAAGGTGCCCCTTGAGGTCGAAATTCATAATGCGGTTGATCTTGGCGGCCGCGGCGTGTGAGTTGAAGCACGCTTCGAACTCCTCGAAAGTTCGCTCATGGTCCACCCGGATGTCCGCCGAAAGCAGCTGCTTCGTATCACTGAAACGGTCCATCAGGCGGTAGTAGCGCCGCGCCGGTTCATCAAACAGCCCCTTATTCCAGAAACCGCGCAGCATAGGAACGTAGCGTTCGAGGCTCGGCAGCGAAGGCACGATGCTCTCGAGCGTAGCGACGTATCGGCTGCGGTGCGCGGTGTCCTCGATCGCGCCGCGAAGGCACTCCTCGAGGTAGGCGACGAGGTACCTTGCATAGCCGATGAATATCTCATCGCCGCCCTGCCCTCCCAGGACGACCTTTACGTTCTCCGAAGCGAGTTTCGACACGTAGTACTGCGGAAAGACCCCGGGCCCGGCCGCGGGTTCATCCATATGGTATATTATTTTGTCGATGGAAGAGACAAAATCCTCCGGCGTCAAAAAGGTCTCGAAATGGCGGGTGTTCGCCGCCTTTGCGGTGATGCGCGCGTAGCCGGTTTCGTCGTAGTCTTTTCCCTCTTCGAAAGCGCCGGTAAAGGTCTTGAATTCCCGCCCCAGGAGGCGCGAAGCGGTCATAACAATGGTCGAGGAATCAAGGCCCCCGGAAAGGTGCGCCCCCAGCGGGACGTCAGAGCGAAGCCGAAGGCGAACGGCATCCTCCACAAGTTCACGAATCCGTTCTACGAAATACTCCTCCGGGCTGTCGGTATCGAGTTCAAAAGATATATCCCAGTATTTCTCCACCTTGGGGTCGCACCGGGGGCGCAGAACGAGGTTGTGACCGGGTTCGAGTTTGCGGATGCCCTCAAAGAGGGTCGTTTCTCCCAGACAGAACTGAAACGAGAGGTACTGTCTGAGACCTTCGGCGTCGACCCGGCCCTTGAGGGCCCCCGATGCGAGGATAGCCTTTATCTCGCTCGCGAAGACGAAGCGCTTTCCGTCCCAGTAGTAGTAGAAGGGCTTGACCCCGATACGGTCGCGGCTGCAGAAAAGCGTGCGGCTTCGTCCGTCCCATATGGCGAACGCCCACATCCCGTTGAAGCGGGTGACGCAGTTTGTGCCCCACTGTTCATACGCGTGGATTATGGTTTCGGTGTCGCAGTGTGTACGAAAACGATGGCCGAGGGTTTCGAGTTCGCTGCGCAGTTCGCGGTAATTGTAGATGCAGCCGTTGAACGTGATCCAGATGGTGGAGTCCTCGTTGGATAACGGCTGTGCGCCCCCTTCGGGGTCTATTATCGCAAGGCGCTTGTGGGCGAGAACGCACGCGCCAAGCCTGTCCGCCCACAGCCCCTCGCCGTCGGGGCCTCGGTGGGCGATAGCCGCAAGCATGGCGGGAGCCGCTCGCAGGCCCCACGGTGTACTTTGTTCTCCGGCCACGCCGGCGATTCCGCACATATCGTCATCCTCCGATTGATTTGTAAAGGTCCAGAAGCGTCCCGGCCTGGTTGCCCCAGCTGTACAACCGACGCGCATTGCGGCGATTCGAAGAGGGGAAGTCCCCCCCAATGCACCGCGAACGGCAGTTCTTCACAGCATCGGCAATTTCGCGCGGGTTCGCCAATGGATATGAAGCCCCGATGCCGTTCGATTCGATTATTCTCGTCACCTCCGGCAGTCTCGCTGAGCATACCGGCACTAAGGCTTCGATGAACTCGAAGAGCTTGTTAGGCGTGCAGTATCGGTTGTTTATCAACCGCGAGCCGTCGTAGGGAATTACGCCGAGGTGCGCGTGGGCCGTGAAGGCGAGCAGCCGGTTCTGCGGTACCCATCCGCCGAAATGGACGTTGCGCAACCGTTGTCTTTTCACTATGGCGCGCAGGCGTGCCTCAAGCTTGCCGGCACCGAGCAGGAACAGGCGTAAGGAGGGCTCCACGAGCGAAAACGCGCGCACGAGATTCTCCAAATTCCGCTGTGGCGTGAAGGCCCCCTGGAAGAGCACCCGGAAGCCGTCCCTCGGTGCTTCAAAAAGCGTCAGAAATTCCTCTTCCGTGACGCTCGCATCCGAACTGCCCCGATAGGAATTGTAGATCACGGTCGGCGGCGTCACCCCGTAAGAGTGCGCTATATGCGAAGCGGATGAAGGGTTGACCGTTATGACCGCATCGGCCCGTGAAATATAGCGGGCTTCCAGCGACCGCCACCGTCGCTGATGGTTGCCGCTGGGGAATTGATAGGGGAAGAGTTCGTGGGAATCATATATCACCTGCGCCTCAGGGGCAAACCGCTGCCTTATTTCGAGCGCGGCAGGCAGGGTGTCGAGGTCATGGCAATGAATGCAGTGCCAGGGGCCATCGGGCGTGTTTTGAACGAAAAACGCCAGGTGCAGCGGATCGCCTTTTACCAGGGCGCGATACGCCCTCCTCAACACGCTATAGAGCGGCCACGGCAGCGCGCTCGCGACAGCGCCCTTGAGTCGGCCGGTGCCCGCCGGCGCCCGCCGCAAGTATGAGCGCGGCATAACCAGCTTCACCGAGGGATGAAGGTCACAGCCGCGGTACTCGACGGGAAGGCTGAGAATTGTCACCTCATACCCGGCCGCGGCGAGAGCGGCGGCTTCGGCCGTTATGCGACGGTCGAGCTGGAGGGTATGCGCCGAAAGCATCAGCACGCGCCTCGGTGCCGCCCCGGTTGTTTCAGACCTCACCACCGCTGTCTAATCCGCCCCCGTCAATTTGTAACTTTCGGCCTTCAGGTAGAAGGTTTCCCTGTAATCGTGCGTAAGCAGGATGACGGCTTCGCCCGCCCCGGTCTTGAAAACAACGCGCCAGGGTTCATTGCGGCCAGACAGGCTGTATACGTAGCGGTCACCTGATAGGATGTCGGCGTTCTTGACGGCCTTGGCGTAAGCCTTGAATTCCCGGCGGCCGCGCAGGTGTCCCCCGGCGCCGCTGTATGAGATTTCAAGTGCGTAGGATTTGCCCGGCGTGAGCCCCTTTAGCGTGAACCTCTGCGAAACATTGACGCACGCGCCGCCGATAATCCATGCGCCCTGGTTGCGAGGGCCGAAATCCCGGCTGTCTATCAACGGCTTGCCGTCGAGGTTGAGTTCGAGGGGAAAGACCATCGGAAACTCCGGGCCGGTACGGCCGGCCGGTTCCGCTTTGGCATAGGCGCGGGGTGAGAAATACAGTTTCTGTGTCTGAAACAGCGCGCCCTCCGGCCGCGCCCCCGGCGAGCGCCTGAGCAAAACGCCCTTTTCTGTCGCGCCGCCCGCCCGCAGCTCTTCAAACGACAGCACATCCTCTGTCCCTTCGGGCGAGACCCTCGCGTAGTACACGCCGAAGGTGGGGTCGTAAAGGCGCCATTTCCCGTCCACGAACAGTTCCGCGACAGCATGGCCGTTGTTGGGAGGGAAATTGAGCAGCGAAATCGGCCTGCCTTTTATGCCTTCGAGTGCGCAGAAAGCCAGCAGAAGGTTGGCGAAGGTGCCGCAGCTGCCGCGCTGCTCCTCGACGGGTGTTACAATGTTCTGTTTCGACGGGTTCCCTATGGTGAATGCGCACAGGTAGTCCATAAAGCGGCAAATCTTCTCGTGATCGGAAAGGTCCTGTTCGGCGCCGAGAATCCCGTTTCGCACGGCGGCCAGCGCGGCAGGTATCGCGAGACCGTAGATTCGAAGCGGGTTATTGGTGTCGGCGCTCCCAAGAAGTGCACTTTCCCTGTTGACGTAGACCTTGACCTGCCGCAGGAGAAGCCGCGGCTGCCCCGAAAAGCGGCTGACTTCGAGCGACAGCCTCCTCGTCCTGCAGGGCTCGGCCGGTATCAGCCGGTGAACCATATCACTCACCCCGCTGCATTTCGCCAGCACTTTGGTACCACCGGGTCGTGCCGCCGACACAGTGTAGTCGCTACCGTGGTTTTTCTCGCTCTCCCATATGATGTCCACGGCGGCGACTTCGGCCTCCCAGGGAAACTCTATTGTGAACCCCTGTGGGCCCCCCTTGCCGACCGCCGCCGCGTAATCGTCCGCCTGGTCGCCATCGAAGGCGTTTTCCACCGGATGGCCGTCATACATTCGGCTTGAAGACACGACCCGCGCACAAGGGGCGATATTCACCATATTGATACCGGGCAGTTCCGGCAGCCCCGGCGGCAGCGGCGCGACCACCTTCACCTCTCGCAAGAGCAGCCGCTGCTGTCCGGCGGTTTCATACACGGTTGTCCTCAGTCTGCTAAGCGGCCGGTCTTGCCCAAGCCCGATAAGGTGATGCATACCGCTTGCATTTTCCAACGATGCCAGCGGGACGGTCGAACCGTCGGTATCGACCGATTCCACCGTGTACCGGGTGGCCCGATTCTGTTCGCTTTCCCATATGAATTCCAGCCATCTTGCGGTTACCGGCTCTTCGAGTTTCAGCTCAAAGGTGTACGGCAGCGGCCCCGGTTTCGCCGCCACGTAGTCATCGTAAGGGTCGCCGTCGAGGGCGTTTTCGAACGAGTGCTCCGCGTAAGTTTCAACAGAGACTTCAGCGCTCGCGCCCCTTGCGAAGTCGACCGGTCTGCCAGAGGTAATGACGGGGACGCCTTGCTTGTAAGCCTGGTAGTAGTAAGCCCATTTCTCGGCATACTGCTCGAAGAACCAGTCGCCGGTCTGTTCGGCAAGCGCCGCAAGCTGGTCGGCATGGTACTTCTGGTAGTCGGGGCCTACATACCACCCCATATCATTGGGCCGCAATATGAATTCGGCCTGTTTCCATCGCCCGTCGCCGGTACACTTCCAGATGCCTCTTCTAAGCGGCGTGAGTTCCAGCCTGTTGCCCTCGTTGTCGGCCCGAACCTTGAGGACGAACTCTCCGGGCGCGACATCGCGGTATTGAATCACGATTTTCATAGGAGCAACGTCGAAGCAGTCCTCATACTCGCGCTCGGGGAGTGCGGCTTTGAAAAACACGTTGTGCCTTGCGCCGCCGGGCAGGCTTGAGTCGCGAAGGGCGTAGCCGTTTCTGAAACCGCGTACGGTCCGGCCGTCGGTCTTATGGGAGCGGCGCCAGTCCACGCCCGAAATCGCGGGATAGGCATCCAGTTCGCCTTCGGTCCCCACATCGATTGTCGTGGCTTTATTCGTGGCCGGGTCGACAATCCATATCTTGTCGATTTCCGGCGAGCGGGTGCCCTGGAGCCAGTCAATCTGGCAGAGGAGTTCCTTTTGGGGGTTCTGGTCGTAGCGCGACCAGTAGCCGTTGTCATAGGTATGGAGACGGTTGCGCAGCGTGCTTACCAGGTCTTCGTAGAGCCGCCGGTTTGCGGCATTGTCGAGCAATTTCATCGCTTCGCCGATTGAAACGGCACAGACCAGGTGTGCGTTCAGCACGTGAGTCTTCTGTGGAATCTCCTCGGCGAAAAGCCCGCCGTCCTTCGACCGCGTCGAAACTCCCCCGTTGGCTACCGACAGCCCATATGCGTTCAACACTTTCTGAAGATGTTCAAGCACCTCGTTGCGGGGAGCCAGGCCGTTTTCCGCAGCGTAGCGAAGCGCTTTGATCACGTAGGCCTGGCCGAAAGCGCTCTGCCACGGTTTGTCTGTATAGATGTCATTGTAGCAGTTTTCAAAGTCGTAGTGGTAGAGAACCGCGTTGCCGCTCGTGGTGAAATTGTCCGGGTTGAGAAGCCAGCGCAGGGCGGGCTCCCTCTTTATGCTGTCACGGTCTATGGTGCTGAAACTGCCGCCGGTCAGTTTCGGCCCGTCAATCACCTGGCATGCGATATCGAAGAAATGGTATACCGGCACCCCTAAGTCACCGGAAGGGTCATAGGTTCCGTCCGCAAAGAACTTCGTCTGTGCCGTCGGGTAGTGCTGCATAACGACGCCGTCTTCGTCGAGCGAGTACACCGGAAGAAGCGGCGTCTGATGCGGCAGGACAAGGGGTGTCAGATTGACAACCTCCGCCTTATCGACATCACCGTCCCGTGAAAGAGCTTCGTAGGCGCGCGCCGTTCGGGCCCAGGGTTCGAGTTGTGGGCAATAGCGGGACAGGAACTCGAGATACGCGGTATGTACCCCCGGATACAGCCCCCCCACGGGGAAACCGAGGTCCGAAGGCCGAAGTGGAATTTTCCACGTGCGCCATTCGCCGGAACCCGTCAGCAGCAGGTCCCCGTCTCTAACGTCCACGAATCCGCCTTCCGGGTCTATCGATCGCATCCCGACGGCAAGGTTGGCGGCGATTTCGTCCTTGTAGGTTACTTCGAGTTCCAGCCAATCCTTGCGCAGGTTGTCTTTCAATGCACCCGGCAGTGGGAGATAGAAGTAGCAGCCGGACTGGTCTGGGGCGATATCCCCGCCGGGGGCGCCGATGACCGGCTTGAGGCGGCGGACGCTTCGGCCGTCGAGGTTCAGGACCCGGCCCCAGTCATTCCCGGCAAGCCTGCAACCGCCGTCGAAATCACCCTCGGCGCCGACATCCACGACCGCTTCCTCTCCGGTGACGCCGTCACGCAGCACTACCTGGTCAAAGGCTATCGGGGGCGGTTGAAATCCGTAAGGATTTGCGAGTCGAAACTGCAGGTCGGACTTTCGCGGATTGAGGTCATAGCGAAGCGCGTAGCCGTTGTCGAAGCGAGGAAGCCACCGATAAAGCGTTGCGCACCCTCGGTCAAACCATTCGCGGTACGCTGCGTCGCCGGTGGCCTCTTCAAGCATCTTTATTGCGATGAGCGCGCGCATATGGCCGTTGAGAATGTGTGTCGGGTTATCCGCCGAATTCGGGAACTCCTCGAACCAGATGTCTTCACCACGCCGAAAGAGAACCCCGCCGTCTTCGATCGGCACGAAAAGAATACGCGCCGCCTTTTCGGCAAGCGCGAGGCGGTCGGTCCGGCCTTCTATTTGCGCGGAAGCCAGCAGTGCTTCAATCCCGACGGCCTGGCCGAACGCACTTATCCAGGGGGCTTTGATAGTGACGTCGTTGTAAGTGTTGTCGAAAGGGTATTCCCAGACGTAAAGCGAGCCCGGCCTTTCGTGAATGTTTTCGGCCAGCCAGAAGCAGGCGGCCTTGAAGCGCCGACCGTCGGGCAGCTGACTGTTTGCGGCAAGACCGTGATACATATCGATGCCCGCAAACTGCAGCGCATCAAGCGCAATGAAAGCCGGGTTATAGACCGTCCCCACGTCTTCGATTTTCAGCGTCAGGACACCCTTGTCATCGTAGATACGTTCGGCGGTGGCGACTGCCGTCTGGGCGGGCAAGCCGGCCGGAGTTCCCCCGTGTGCAAAAAGACAGATGCATGCGAGAAGAGAGAAGACGCGCAAGGCAATGCCGCCGCGAACCGCCGAACCGGAAGTGGTCCGCGAACCGACCGACCCCGCAAGTTTCCCCTCAGCCCTCATACAGGCTTTCTCCTGCCAGGGCCTTTTCGACGAGAGATAGGTAGTGCTCCCTCTGGTTCTCCCAGCAGTAGATATGCCTTACCGCCGCCAACGCCGCCCGGTCACGTTCAAGGTCCCTCGTCAGCATCGCTTTGACGGCCCGCGCGACGCTTCGCGGCGTAGAGAGGTCGGCCACGAGGCCCCCGCCGCCGATCCGCGACAAGGCCCTTTTGATTTCGACGAGATTGTTGGCAAGTATCGGCAGACCGGCCTGTATGTACTCGAACATCTTGTTGGGCATACAGAACCTCGTGTTGAGGTCGCAGGGAACGTAGGGTATTACGCCGAAATCGGCCGACGCGGTGTAATCAAGAAGCACGTCCTGTCCGACCTCGTTCACAAAATGGACTCGTTCCCCGAGCTGCTTGCCGGCTATCCTGCGAACGCGCTCTTCCATAACCGCCTCTCTCGGCCCGAGAAAGACAAGGTGCAGCGCGCCGTCGGCGGCCTTTATGAACCCGCGTACGAGTGTTTCGATGTTCCTGTTTCGGAGCATGCCGCCTTGAAAAAGCATTACGACGGCGTCCTCCGGGAGCCCCAGCTCATTATGGAAAAGCCTTTGCCTGCGTTCGGCGGCGTCGCGCGCGCGCGTCACGTTCAAGATGACTGATGGGCGTGCGATTCGGTTCTTGGCGGCGATTCGGTCGGCGAGGGAATCCGAAACCGTAAGCACCAAGTCGCATTGAGGAGCATATTCTCTTTCGTACCGATTGAGGATGCGCTTCTGCACGCGGGAAAACGCGGCCTGGTCACTGTAGAGTTCATGCGAGTCGTAAACGAGCGCGGCGCCCCACTCGGCCGCCACACTGCGCGCGGCGCCCAGGGCCGGAAGGTCATGCGCCACGACAAGCTCTCCCGCGTAGAGTTTCGCTGCCGCACGGAACGCGTTATCGAAAGGCAACGGGTAGTGAATGCCCCTCCTGCGATAAGCAAGGCTCAGTTCGCACTTGTAAAGCGCCCAGTTCATACGGCTGAGCAGACGCAACTGCCTTCCCCACCACGTTATCCAGCGCTGGCGGTTCTGGTAGCGCCAGTAGACGGGGCAGTCGGGGACGATCCGGCTCAGACCAATGCGGTGAATGGGTATGCCTTCACATTCATCGATTGCATCCGATGTATCGAACGAAAACGCTACGATGATACCGGTGTAGCCCTTGGCGGTAAGGGCCCGCGCCTGTTGAAGAATGCGCCGGTCTATCGACTGGTCGTGGCAGATCATCACGAAGCGGCGGCCGGGACGGATTTCTTTCCATTGTTCATATGACACGGACGGCTCGGCTTGAGAAAGAAGAAGTTCGCGGTATTTCGCCCTGTTTATCCATATGCCCCTGCCCATCGGCTTCACTCGGGCCCTAAGCGCGCGCCACGCTTTCCGGTGAAGCGGCAACCGCGCTATGAGAAGGTCGTTTTCGAGCGACCGATTTGTCGCCTGTTCGGCCCGAAGGGCTTCTTCCAGGCGCTTGGCCGCCTCGGCTTCGCGTATCTCAAGAGCACGGACCTTCTCAAGCACCGATTCGAGTTCGCCGCGAGCACTGTCACTTTGCGCCGAGGCTTCCTCGGCACGCTTCCTTGCGGCGGCCAACTCGCTTTCGAGAACGGATCTCTCTTTGAGAAACGCGCCTATTGATGCGAGCGTAAGGCTGTCCTTCTCCCGCGTATGTGGAAAGGGAGGCTCAAGGCTAAACAGCCGCTTCGCATCGAGCCACGGCGGTACGGTGAAGACCCCCTGCCGCAGGGATTTCGGGTCTGCCAGGCGCAGCAGCGCCGGCCCGGCAGCCAGTTCCACGTAGATGCGCGTGGCGCAGCTGACGATGTCCGGGTCCGCTTCAAGCGATAACTCACCGTCCAGGGAAACCGTGGCGGATGGGATCTCACGCACTTCGTTATCGAAGCGCCCCATAAGCCTGAAGCCGGGTTCTCGATGCGCGCCGCCGTCT
>JAGHCE010000270.1 GCA_021160625.1 Planctomycetota bacterium
CCCCGCCACCGCGCCCAGCATCACAAGCCCGATAAGGCGGTCCAGGAAAACGGTCACCACCGCATTGGTCTTTTTCGTGCTCGTCAGCTTCGACGCGTAGTACGCCTTTACGACGTCGCCGCCGGTGAGCCCCGGCATAAAGTTGTTGCAGAAAAGCCCGAGGTACGTAAGTTCCAGCGTCCTCCAGAACCCGATCCGAATCCCCTGCGCCCCCAGAAGGCTCTTCCACCGCAACGACGCCAGCCACGGTATCCATCCCAGCATCACAAGCCCGACGAGATACGCCCCGAGCGTCATCTCCCGTAGGAGCGGAATGAACCCGCGCGCCGTTCGAAGCTCGCCGTCCTTAGTGGCTATCTCCCCGACGGGAATGACGATGGGGTCTGTGCCTTTTTCGGTTATTATTCCCACGACACCTTCGCCGAAATCGACGAACGTGCCGCTTATGTGACTGCCGTCCTTCAGGTAGACCGTATCACTGACAGGTATCATATACTTGAAAATGATCCCAAGCAGCGTCACCGCCAGCAGCACCCTTGCCGCCGCCCACAGGTGTGCCTTCTTTATCCTCATATGCGCCCTTCGCACGAATGCTGTTGCCGGCGCCGGCGTCCCTCGAGAAGCTCCATAAACGCCTCCATTCTCGTCAGACTCCTCCCCCCGGGGCGCCCCGGCCTGTCGAATTCAAGCGACAAAACCGGCACCCCGCACGCCCGGCGTATCGCCCGGTCCTGAAGCTGCCTGTAACAGAAGCTCTGTATGTAGTGGATGAGGCCGTCGATGCGCCTGGTCGCCACCTCTTGTCTTATGTCGGCAATCCGCATACGCGTTCCATAGGGGTACGTGTAGGCCAGGTACTCGTCGACAAGCGAATCGCGTGGCCCCGGCATCGAAAACTGCCTCTGGAACTCGTTGAAGACCACCGCTGCCCCCATCTCTTCCAGGATTTCGTACAGGCCGTCGGCTATCGGCGGTATACCCGCAAATCCAAGCCTGAACTGCGCTTGGGCGGGCTCCCTGCGGGCGGCAGAGGCCAGGAATTCGTCGAGTTCGCCCTCATATACGCGCCAATCACCCCGCATATCACTCGAATTAATGAGCCAAAGGTGATTTTCGAAGCCGCTTACCCTGCCCTCGTGCCAGGTCATCCAATCGAGTTTTGCGAGTTTTTCTCTCACGCCCCGCATACGGAGCCTCGTCTCTTGGGCGGCCTCAAGGCTGGTGCCGAGCCTCTCCGAGAGTGCCTCCAGCGAGCCAGCGAGCCTGCGGGGGTCCCTGTCGGGGGGATATTCAAAGGGGATGACTTCGACGCCCTCTTCCTGGAATATCTCAAGCAGGAGCTCTGTATTCGAGCAATCCCCCTGGACGACGCCGATGACGCGGTCGATGCCGCCGCGCCGGACGAGGGAGTATATTCCTTTTATCCACGCGCAGAAATTGAGCGGAAACCCGGCGGCCTCGGCCTCGGCCACGAGCTCACCGCGATCGGGGTGCGTTATGAAGCGGTTATTGAGGTCCACCGGGCGAAGACCCGCCGCGAAGACGATCTCAATCGGGATGGTCGACGTTATGCCGACAACGCCGGCGCCCTGAATCCGGTTCATAGAGGTGCCTCAAGGCCAAAGACGATTGAGCGCCAAATTATGCCTTCTCAAACCGAATGCGTCAAGCAGGAAAGCAGGGGCGTCTCAGGCCTTGACGTACTTATTCATAATGCGTTTGAAGCGCCTGTCGCGCCTGAGCGCAGCGAGGTCGGCGTCGCTGAAGAGGTGCCGGAAGTCCCTGTACCCCAGCGCAAGCGACCTCTCAAGCGCCTTGCAGGCCTGCTCAATCCGCCCGATAAGGGAGTACGAGCAGGCCAAGTTGTATTGAATGACCGGGTCACGGGGCCGAAGCGCGGCCAGCCTCCTGTCCACCGAGAGCCCCTCGCGGTATCGCCCGACCGTGGTGTAATGGTCCGCCAGGACCGCCAGGACCTCCCAGTAGTCACCCTGGCGGGCGATCACGCCCTCAAAGAACGCAGTTTCGAACTCGCGCTGAGAGCCCTTGAAGACCCGCACCTCCATCCCGGGCTTCTGCCAGTCCCACTTCCTGCCCCACCACTTGCTGATCATCTCAGCCGCCTGCAACTTATCTCTCCTTAACCCCTCTACGCCGCCTCCACCACCTTATACCACTTGGACGCCGGAATTGTTCCTGTATTTCCGACAAAATCTCATTCCTGCGCGCTGCCCTTCGAAAAACCCTTCAAAAACTCGTGAATATCTATCTGGACGTCCGTCGTGATGGCGCCATCGTCACGGCCCGGCCCGGCAAGCCTCTCCACGACCCAATCCGCGAGGAACGCGTCAAAGGTGGTTACCTTGCGGTGTACGCTGTGTTCTTCATCGAGGACGACGATGCGCGACTTGACGAGCGCCGCTCCCGGCAAAAGCAGCGCCCTTTTCGTCATAAGGTCCTCTTCATTGCGGCTGACGAGCTTGACGAGGTCGCCTACCACCAGGTACGGCGCCGGCGACACCAGCTCGACGAAAAAGAGGCTCACGACGATTATAAGCTCCTCGCGCGAGAGTGCGTACTTTCTCTCCAGCCGGACCAGCGGATACTCGTCGTACCTCGGCGTCAGCAGCAGCCGCCTCTCGATGTCGGCCCAGCCCGCCTCGATGCGGTACTCCACCTCGTCCGGCGAGATGTCCCAGTCCATGGCGAAGAAGTCCTGCGCCTCCACGGGAAACAGCGTCGCCGCGCGCTTGCGGTAGAGGGCCGTGAGCCTGCCCATCTCGGTGAGGTGCTCGCGCGCCGCCGAGAAGGGCCTCTCGGCGACGGATGCGCCTTCGAGGGCCGCCCGGCCCCCGATCTCGTCGATTATGACGTAGAACATCTCGTCGGAAAGGCGGAAACTCGTCTCGAACACGTCCTCCCGGTAGGAATCCGACGCCACGACCACACCCGCGCTGCGCAGGTTTCCCTCGGATGCGAGCACCGGCATCCCGCGCACCATGTCGTACGCGCTTTCGTACAGCATCGAGAGTATCCTCCGGCCGGAAAGGCCCTTGTTGCCCTTTCGGATCCTGCGGCTGAGGAGCAGCGCCGTTACCAAAAGCTCCTCGCGGGAAAGGGAGAACCTGTTTCTGAGCTCCCCCAGGGCCCCGTGCGCAAACGCCCCGTCAACCTGTCCCCAAAGGCGGTCGAGGCCGGCGGTCTTTTCTTTCACAAGACCCGTCTCGACGGGCGTGCCCGCGCTCCTGCGGCGGGTGAGGCGCTCCTTTATGTTGCTGAGCTGGTCGCACAGGTCCAGGACCTTGCGGAAGTTTCCAACGTCATTTTTCACGGTTTCACTCCGTTTTCGCCCGCCGCTTGGTCTGCCTTCCGGCACGCGCGAGCTTGCCGACCTTGACGGATTCCTTCCCGAAAAATCTCTTGCTGCGAAGCGTGTGGTGGTAGCTCTGGGCGAACCGGTGCGCCTCGTCCCTCACGAACTGCAGCACCTTGAGCGCCGCCGAGGTACGTGGAAGCTCCACCGGCTCCCCCCGGCCCTCCAGGAACACGAGCTCCTCGCGCTTGGCCAGCGACGCCACCTTCCTCGGCCGCGCCCCCGCCCGCTCCAGGCCCTCAAGCGCCGCCGAAAGCTGCCCCGGCCCGCCGTCAACCAGCAGGAAGTCCGGCAGGAAACCGCCCTCGGCCACGAGCCGCCTGTACCGGCGGTAGACCACCTCACGGATCGATGCGTAGTCGTCGGTTCCCTTGACCTTCTTTATCTTGTACTTCCTGTAGCCCTTCTTGAACGGCTTGCCGTCGACGAACGTCACCACCGACCCCACCGAGTCGCTGCCGCCTATTGTTGCAATGTCCACACCCTCAATAAGTCGCGGCGGCTCGTCAAGCCCCAGGCGCCGCGCCAGCTCTCCAAGCGCCTTGCGGGGATCGACCTCCAACGCCCCCACGTGAGCGTAGTCCCCGAAGAGCCCCCTTTTCGAAAGGCTCTGGATGGCCCGCAACCGGTCCCTTATCTCGGCCGCCTTCTCGAACTCCAGATGCTCGGCCGCCGCCGCCATTTCCTTTTCGAGCCCGCGAACCACCCTCGCCCGCCGCCCCTCCAGGAACTGGCGGAAGCCCTTTATCGACGCGCGGTATTCTTCCTTCGTGACCCTGCCCGCGCAGGGCGCCAGACACGACTTGATGTAGTAATACAGGCAGGGGCGCCGCCTGGCGTTTTTCGGGTCGCCTTCGCGGATGTCCAGGCTGCACACGCGGAACTTGAATATCCTCTGGAGAAGCGCATAGGCCGCCCGCAGGCCCTCGGCGTCCGTGAACGGGCCATACACCTTGCTGCCGCTGTGAGGATTTCGCGTCACCAGCACCTGGGGGAAGTCCTCCCTGCCGCGAATCTCGATACAGGGGTACGACTTATCGTCCTTGAGGTCCACGTTGTACTTCGGGCGCATATCCCTGATGAGGCGCTGCTCGGCCAGGAGCGCGTCCACTTCGCTGGGCGTCTCGATGAAGTCCACATCGGCGAGTTTTTCCATCATCACGTTGATGTTGGGCCTGGCCGCCTCGCCGCCTCGCAAGTAGCTAAGTACCCTGTTCCTGATGGAGACCGATTTGCCGACATAAAGAACACGGCCCTCGGCGTCTTTCATTATGTACACGCCGGGTGCTGCAGGAAACTTCTTTATCCTGTCTGTCAGGGCTTGTATGTCCACGTCGCTGCCGAAAGCCTTGTCTGTACCCCCCTTCGGGAAAATGATTATAGCCCGCCGGGGACGTATTACAAGACGCAGGAAGTGCAGTGCGAGCGCAGGTTTTTCCGGGGGCCGGGGCGGTGGCAGGCAGGAGCGCCGGCGAGTGTCAAATCTTATCTTCCGAATGCGTATACACTTATGGCTATCTGTGCCGAGGTGAGGTGATTTGGCACGCGCGTTGCGTTACTTACAGGCAATGAGAAAGACCCCTCTCCAGCCGGCGGCGGTGTCCCCGAAACAGACGCCGTCGCTGGCCCTATAATCGAAGACGCAGGAGGCAGCGTATGACGGCCATAGTCGGCAACATCCTCGGCTCGATGGCGGCCAGGCTTGCTTCCTCGCTTATCCACGGCGCTTCCGGACGCAAGCATTCCTTCGCCGAACTCCTCGCTGCCGAAGGCGGCGGGTCTGCGGCGGCCTCCGGCGCGGCGGTGCCGACGGCGGCCCCTTCGGCCCGGCAGGTGCACCGAGTTGCGCTTGCGGCTAAGCGGCTTCTGGGCCTGCCCGTCACGTCCGGCGAGGCCGAGCGTATCGCTGCGGGTTTGTGGGCGCTTGTAGAGGATCTCAAATCCGGCGCTGACGGGCCGGTTTCTGCCGGCGATGTGAAGAGCGCCTTGGATGACTTTGTTTCGCGGATATCCGGGGAGCTTATGCTTTCCGGGGATGACCAGTCGCGTCTTGCACAGGTCGTCGAGGATTACGCACTAAGGGAATTACCCGAGGCTGTCGGCTTGATTCGGACGTCATCCGAAATGTAGCCCGGTCCCTCTCCCCAAGCGGGCTCGGCTTATTCGCCCGCAGGCCGGCAGCCTCCACACCTACACCTACTACTTTCTACTTTTCCTGCGCGCGTGATGCCGCCCTTATGCGGTTGATCGCGCGGGCCAGCGCCGCCTGGGCCCTGTCGATGTCAACGCCTTCGGCCGGTGCCCCGATGCGTTTTTCGGCCCGCTGTTTGGCTTCGCGCGCCCTTTCGACGTCGATATCCTCGATGCTCTCGACCGCGTCGGCAAGGACGATCATTTTCGCGGGCCTCACGTCCGCGACGCCGCCGGAAATGGCAAACACGCTTGTCTCGTCGCCGGTGTAAAGCCGCATCTCGCCAGGCGTGAGCGTCGCCATCATATGCGCGTGGCCCTCCTCGATGCCGAGCTCGCCTTGGGCGGTCGGCAGCGTTGTGAGGTCGCAGTCGGTCTCCATGGCAAGCCTCTGAGGTGTTACTACCTCCAATCGCACGAAATCCCTCCCACCGCGTTAAGCCGTACCGAGGCCCTCGGCCTTTTCGAGGACATCGTCCATATTTCCGACCATCAAGAACGCCTGTTCGGGGACATCGTCGCATTCCCCGTCGAGTATCTTTCTGAAGCCGGCGACCGTATCCTCCAGCGGTACGTACTTTCCGGCCATACCGGTGAAGACCTCCGCCACGAAGAACGGCTGCGAGAGGAAGCGCTGGATCTTCCGCGCCCGCGCCACGACCACCTTGTCCTCGTCGCTGAGCTCCTCCATCCCCAGTATCGCTATTATGTCCTGCAGGTCTTTGTAGTGCTGCAACACCTCCTGCACATCGGTCGCTACCTGGTAGTGCTCGTCGCCCACGACCCTGGGATCGAGTATGAGCGAACTCGATTCGAGCGGCTCTACCGCCGGGTATATCCCCATCTCCGCGATCGCCCGGCTGAGCATCGTCGTCGCGTCGAGGTGGGCAAACGTCGTCGCCGGCGCAGGGTCGGTCGGATCGTCGGCGGGGACGTAGATCGCCTGCACCGAGGTAATCGAGCCTTCGCTGGTGCTGGTGATGCGCTCCTGGAGCGCGCCCATCTCCGTGGCAAGCGTCGGCTGGTATCCCACCGCCGAGGGCATCCGTCCCAGAAGCGCCGAGACCTCGCTGCCGGCCTGGACGAAGCGGAATATGTTGTCGATAAAAAGCAGTACGTCCTGTTTTTCCTCGTCCCGGAAGTACTCCGCCACCGAAAGCGCACTCAGCCCCACACGCAGGCGCGCTCCCGGCGGCTCGTTCATCTGCCCGTAGACAAGAGCCGTCTTTTCCAGCACCCCCGTCTCGGACATCTCGAGCCACAGGTCGTTGCCCTCCCTGGTCCTCTCGCCGACGCCGGCGAAAACCGAGTACCCGCCGTGCTCCATCGCGATGTTGCGTATGAGCTCCATTATGAGGACCGTCTTGCCCACGCCGGCGCCGCCGAACAGGCCCACCTTGCCGCCGCGCGAATAGGGGCACAGGAGGTCCACCACCTTTATGCCGGTCTCGAAAATCTCGGTTGCGGGCTCAATCTGTTCGAGCGAGGGGCTTTCGCGGTGGATGGGGTAGCGTTTTTTCGTGTTGATGGGCCCCTTTTCGTCGACGGGTTCTCCGACGATATTCATTATCCGCGAGAGGGTCTCCGGCCCTACGGGCACCGAGATGGGCCCACCGGTGTCGGTTACGGGCATCCCGCGCACGAGGCCGTCCGTCGGCGCCATTGCGACTGCGCGGACGGTGCCTTCGCCGAGGTGCTGGGCCACCTCAAGGGTGAGATTGATGCCCTTCTGGTCGTCGGTGATCTTGAGGGCGTTGTTTATCCCGGGCAGCTCGACCCCTTCGAACTGCACGTCCACCACGGGCCCGATTATCTGCTTGACCTTGCCAGTATTCATACCGCTCTCCAATGGTTTATGCAATCTGCAGGGCGCTGACGGCTTTTAGAGGGGCAGCAGATGCGTTTCCCGCCGCCATATTCCAAGGGGGCGTTCTCACCCGTCTTTCATAGCCTCCGCACCGCTTGAGACTTCCAGTATTTCCCTCGTAATCGAGGTCTGCCGCGCCCGGTTATACTTGAGGGTAAGCGTGTCGATGAGGTCCGAGGCGTTGTCTGTGGCGTTTTCCATCGCCGTCATCCGCGCGCCGAACTCGCTGGCCACATTTTCCAGGATCGCCCGGAAAATCTCGCTCGCCAAGTACCGGCTCAGGAGGTCGTTACACAGGCTCACAATGTCCGGCTCGAAGAGATACACCTCCCGCTCGTCCTCGGAGGGTATCTCTATGTCGCGCGCGGCGCGGTTTCTGCGAGGCTTTGCCCCTGTCCCGGAGGCGCCGGCGTCGCCTGCGCCCGGACGGATATCCTCTTCGCGGCCGGCTGACTCCCTTATGTGTTCGATCTTCAGCGGCAGCACCGGAAACGACGTAATCCGCTGCTCTATCGGCGAGACGAAGTGGCTGTAAACGACCAGGACCTCGTCCACGTCGCCCGAAACGAACACGTCCTCCACATCCTGGGCAATCGTCCTGGCGGTCGTGAAGGAAATCTTGTCGTAGATGTCCTCGTAATGCCGCATTATTTCGCCGCCTTCCCTGCGGAAGGCCATATGCCCCTTGCGGCCTATCGTGAGAACCAGCGGCGTCCCTCCCGGCGAGTCTGCGAAGACATAATGCGCGCGCTTCATAATGTTTTGGTTGAATGCTCCGCAGAGACCCTTGTCACCCGTCACGACTATTATCAGCCGTTTGCGGACGCTCTCCCGGCTTACCAGCAAGGGATGTTCGTCGCCGATGGAGTTGGGCAGGAACCGGGCCAGGAGTGTTGCGATTCCGTCGGAGAAGGGCCTCAGGCGTATGAGGCGGTCCTGGTTGCGCCGCAGCTTGGCGGCCGCGACCATCTTCATCGCCCGCGTAATCTGCTGCGTGCCGGTAACGGACCGGATGCGTCTTTTTATGTCTCTCAAGTTCGCCATCAGGCCGCCTTATGTCCGCGTCTGTGCATTTATGCGTCCTGTTCTTCCCGGCCGGCCGGCACCGGCGGTTCCTCGCCTTCAAGGTCCAGCCCGGTCTGTCCGCCGCCGACGGTGATTGCAAATTTCTCCTTGAAGTACTTGAGGCAATCGTCGAGGCCGGCGGTAATTTCGTCGGTGAGCTCGGCCTTTTCCCCGAGCTCCCGCAGAAGGTCTTCCTTGTGCTCTTTTAGGTATTCGTGGAGCTCCTTCTCGAACTCCAGGACCTTGTCCACCTCGAAGTCGTCGAGGTAACCGTTTATGGCCGCATAGATCGAGATTACCTGCAACTCTACGGGCATCGGCTGGTACTGACCCTGTTTCAATATCTCCGTCACGCGCTCACCGCGCCGGAGCTGCTGCTGGGTCACCTTGTCGAGGTCCGCGCCGAACTTCGCAAACGCCGCGAGCTCCCTGTACTGCGCCAGGTCGATCCTGATGCGTCCGGCGACCTTTTTCATCGCCTTGTTCTGCGCCTTGCCACCGACGCGCGAGACCGAGAGGCCTGCGTTTATTGCGGGCCTCTGGCCCTGGTAGAAAAGGTCCGCTTCGAGGTATATCTGCCCGTCGGTGATGGAGATGACGTTAGTCGGTATGTAGGCCGAGACGTCCCCGGCCTGCGTTTCGATAATCGGCAGCGCGGTAAGCGAGCCGCCACCCTCTTTATCCGAGAGCTTGACGGCCCTTTCCAAGAGGCGGCTGTGCAGGTAGAAAATGTCTCCCGGATAGGCTTCGCGCCCCGGCGGCCTTCTCAGGAGCAGCGACATCTGCCGGTACGCGACAGCGTGCTTGGAGAGGTCGTCGAAAACGACCAGCACGTCGCGGCCCTGCTCCATATATTCTTCTCCTATCGCCGAGGCCGAGTACGGCGCGATGTACTGGAGGCTGGCCGGAACGCTGGCCGTAGCGGAAACGACGATCGTGTTGGAGAGCGCGTCGTGATGCTGGAGCGTCTTTATCACCTTCGCCACGGTCGAGCGCTTCTGGCCGATGGCCGTGTAGATGCAGATTACGCCGGAGTCGCGCTGGTTTATGATGGTGTCCACCGCAAGGGCGGTCTTGCCCGTCTGGCGGTCGCCGATAATGAGCTCGCGCTGGCCCCTCCCTATGGGGGTCATCGCGTCGATGGCCTTGAGGCCGGTCTGGAGCGGCACATCCACGGGCTTTCTCTTGACGATGCCGGGGGCCACGCGCTCGATGTTGCGGAACTTGTCCGTCTGTATGTCCCCGCGCCCGTCTATGGCTTGGCCGAGAGCGTTGACCACGCGCCCCAGGAGCGCATCACCTACCGGGACCTGCATAATCCGCCCAGTGCGCCGGACATCGTCGCCTTCCTTGATGAGCTCGTCGCTGCCGAGGAGCACCGCGCCTACGTTATCGGCTTCAAGGTTGAGCGCCATCCCGAAGACGCTGTTGGGAAACTCCAGCAGCTCTCCGGACATCGCGTTGGCCAGGCCCCAGATGCGCGCAATCCCGTCGCCCACCTGCACCACCCGGCCGACCTCGGCAATGTCGATACTCCGGCTGACTTCCTCTATTTCCCTGCGGATGACCTCGCTGACCTCGCTTGGTCTCAAGCCCATCTGTTGCTCCCTTGCTTAGAACCTCTATAAAACTCCGCGTAAGCCTCGCTTAGAGCGCGCCGGCCCCTATGCCGACAGCCTCGCTGTGAGTCTGCGAAGCTTCCCGCGGGCGCTGCAATCATAAACAATATCCCCGATCCGCACGACGATTCCCGCGAGAAGATCGTGGTCCTCCTCCACCGTCAG
>JAGHCE010000253.1 GCA_021160625.1 Planctomycetota bacterium
GAGCACGGCCAGCAACACTCCTATCCACACTCCCAGGCGGACAGCGTCGTTCATTGCCTTATGTTACCTCGGCTTGCAGGCAAGTTCGAGAAAATGCAGGTCCAGGAACCTCTTCGAGGCCGCCGAGCGAACGAGGCAAACCGTGTCGGCGCCCAGGCCCGTTCCTCCCACAGCCACGACCTCTTCCGCTTCGGGCACAAGGCCGGCGTCGCAGGCCTCCATCACTATCTCGGCACAGACCTTCACGCCCTGCGAGAAAAGTCTCAGCGTCTGCGCGATGATGTAAGTGGGGTAGATGCCCTGGTGCTTTCCCATAAGGGAGGTCTCGATCGAATGCGTCAGTATCGTGCCCGTGTATACCTTCGCACCCAGCGCCTCGAGCTCGGCGCGTTTCTCAGGCGTGACCTCAAGAATGGAGGGTTCCCTGAAACCGGCCGAGTGGGTTACGCAGACAAGGTTCGCGCCCTTTGAGGCAAACGCCTCGGCAAACTTCAATGCGGTGCTGCCGCGCGTCGTGGCGACCACGAAGTGCTTCTTGCCTTCCTTTAGGTATCCAAGCGCCACGGCCAGCGCCGCGTCGGTGTTGTCCTCGCCGGGTTTCTCGAAATAGATCGTTTCTCTGCGGATCATCCGTGCCCCTTTCATCAGATTTCCTGTTTGTACCCTTGGGCTATCGGCATACGCCGCCCGAAGCCGAACGCCCGGCCCGTGACCTTCAGGACCCCAGCGGCTTGCTTGCGCTTGTATTCGCTCCTGTCGACCAGTCGGATTACCTGCGCGACAAGGTCGCGGTCGTTGCCGCTGGCGATTATTTCCGATGCGCCTTTTTCCTCCTCGACGTAGGCCTTCAGTATCCTGTCGAGGACATCGTAAGGCGGCAGGGAGTCCTGGTCGGTCTGGTCAGGCCTCAGCTCAGCGCTTGGCGGCTTGGTGATGGAGGATTTGGGTATTATCTCCCTCTCGCGATTTATCCAGCGCGCAATCCGGTACACGAATGTCTTCGGCACGTCCCCCAGGACGTCAAGCCCCCCGGCCATATCGCCGTAAAGCGTGCAATAGCCGACACTTACCTCGCTTTTGTTCCCGGTGGAAAGCACCAGTCCCCCGAACTTATTCGAAAGCGCCATAAGGATCGTGCCGCGGATGCGGGCCTGGATATTCTCCTCGGCGACACCGGCAGGCGTACCGCTTGAAACCGTACGAAGCGTGTCGAGAAATGACTGATACACGCCGGTGATGGGGATTGTTACGCTCTTCACGGCAAGGTTCCCGGTGAGCGCCTCGGCGTCGGTGATGCTGCCGGGTGAGCTGTACATCGACGGCATCAGCACGGCGGTCACGTTCTCCGGACCGAGGGCCTCCGCAGCGATTACGGCGACCAGGCCCGAGTCGATGCCGCCGGAGAGACCCACGATGCCGCGCGTGAAGCCGCACTTGCGGACGTAGTCGCGCGTGCCCAGCACCAGGGCGCGGTAGACCTCCTCCTCCGGGAGACATTCCGCAGGGCCGGGTTCCCGTTTCGAGCCGGCGGTGTCGAAGACGACGATGTCTTCCTCGAAGCGCCTGCACGCGGCCACCACGTCGCCTGAGCCCGAAATGCCAAGACTCCCGCCGTCGAAGACGAGTTCGTCGTTGCCGCCGACCTGGTTCACGAAGGCCATCGGCAAGCCGTATTTCTTCGCTGAGAAGGCCAGCATATCCCGGCGCAGGGTTTCCTTGCCAAGCTGAAAGGGGCTCGCGGAAAGGTTGAGAATGATCTCGGCGCCGGCGCTTGCGGCCTCGGCGACGGGATCGCGAGTGTAGGTCTTCCTGCCGGCCCACGAGGCCCGCCCCGTCCAGAAGTCCGCGTCGTTCCAGGCGTCTTCACATATCGTGACGGCGACTCTCGCCCCAGCGATCTCGGCTATGAGGGTCTCCCGGCCGGGGGTGAAGTAGCGTTCCTCGTCGAAAACGTCGTACGTAGGCAGGAGGCGCTTGTGGGCGGTTGCAACCGTCCGTCCGTCCCGGATGACGGCGGCCGAGTTGTGAAGGAGGCGCCGCTGGCCGCTATGCCTTGTGACGAGGCCGACGACGGCGGTGATACCCTTCAGGGTGCCGGCAAGGTCGTCGAGCGCCGCGAACTGGTCGTCGAGAAAGGCGTCCTTGAGAAGCAGGTCCCTGGGCGGATAGCCCACCAGCGTCAGCTCCGGAAAAACCGCCGCATCCGCCCCTGCCTCCCGCGCCCGGCCGCAGAAGTTCCGTATCTTCGCGGCGTTGCCGGGGATGTCGCCGACAGTGGGGTTTGTCTGGCAAAGGGCGATCTTCACTCAAGCACTCCTTTCACACACAAATATCGTATTTGCCCCGCATTCAGCTGTCAAACAAAAGGGGCTTCGCCCCTTACGGATTTGCAATCTGCACGGTCTGCGGAATAATGTGCGATTGTAAATCCGGTATGATTCGTTGTGATGCGCACAATGGGGTGACCAAGTGGCCTTGCTTCACATCGTCGTCGACGGCTACAATTTCCTGCACGCCTCGCGCGATACGGACTGGGACTTTACGGCCCTTTCCCTCGAGGAAGCCAGGGAGGCGATAGTGGCCTTTCTGGCCGTGCACAGGGGGGCGTTGCGGGAAAAGGTGACGGTGGTTTTCGACGGGACACGTTCGGTGGTCTACGGGGCCAAAAGCGAGAACACGCGGGGTGTGGAGGTGATATTCAGTGAGCCTGGCGAGACGGCCGACGAGGTAATTTGCCGGATGGTCGCGGGCTCTCCCAACCCGCGCGCTTTCCTGGTCGTCACGGCCGACCGCGCTATAAGAAATGCCGTCCAGGCGTCGGGGGCGCGTATCATCGGTCCGCGCAATTTCCTCCTGTCGAGCCAGGAAGACCACGAACGCCGCCGGAAGCGCCGCGAGGCAGAGCCGCGCGAGAAGTACGAGGGGACGACGCCGGGCCAGGTCGAAAAGTGGCGCGAAATCTTAGGCTTCGACAAGGACCCCGACGAGTGAAGGCCGCGCGCCGATGGCTTCTCGTGGTCCTTTTCGCCGGGGCCATCTTCACCGTGTCGGGTTCGCGGCGACCGCTGGGTATCGAGTCCCCCATACCCGGCGTCGACAAGGTTGCGCATTTCGCGGTCTACTTCTTCTTCACCGTAACCGTATACAGAGCGCTTACGGCCTCCGGGGCTGCCGGCATCCGCGCAGCACTGGCCGCCGTGGCAATCGCCGCGGCCTACGGGGCCACCGACGAGATCCACCAGGCGTTTGTGCCGGGAAGGTGTGCATCAGTGGCGGACTGGCTTGCCGATGCGGCGGGTGCGTCCTTATTGGCGGTGATAGTCCGGCGGGCCGCCCGGAAGGCTACGTCTCCTCCTGGGCGTCAACCCCCAGGACCTTGAGGGTTTCCTCAGCGGCGCGCTGCTCGGCCTCTTTCTTGTTTCGGCCCCAGCCGGAGCGGTAGTCCGTCTCCTCTATGACCGCGACCACCTCGAAAAACTTGAGATGGTCGGGCCCCTCTTCGCGGACTACCTTGTAGGAGGGGGTCACCTGCATCTCGCGCTGGGTGTAGTGCTGGAGGATCGACTTGTAGTTTCGGTATCGTTTGTCGGCCTCGGCCGCGTCGATCTCGCTTTCCAGAAGGTCAAGTATCACCTTTTCGGCCGCATCCATCCCCCCGTCAAGGTAAATCGCCGCTATGACGGCCTCAAAGACGTTGGCGTAGAGGCTGTTGGGCAGGTGCTTGCGCTTGGCCATCCCGGGGCCGACTATGATGAACTTGGACATCCCCATCATACGCGCCACGTAGCCGAGGCTCGACCGGCTTACAACGGCCGATTTCATCCTCGTCAGACGTCCCTCGCTGTACTGGGGATAGCGCGTAAAGAGGTGCTCGCAGATTACCATCCCGACGACGGCGTCGCCGAAGAACTCGAGCCTTTCGTTGTCCGGCGCGTCGTGGGAGTTGCTGGAAGCGTGGGTCAGCGCCTGTACAAGGATGGATTCATCCTTGAACCGGTAACCCAGGACTTCCTCGCATTCCCGCAACAATACCTCGTCCATAAGTGCCTGTGCTCCTCATATTGTTCCCTCCCTCTCCCTATTTTAGTACATAGGGCAAATCCTTACAAGAAGCATTGCGCCCCTGTCGCCGAATGTCGCGGCCCGGCCACCCGACTCCGGGCCTTCTGTGTCTGTTCGCGCCCACATACGGTAATCCCCTTTTTGAGTTGAAAAGAGCCGGGCCTGCCGATACCTTTTGAAGGTCTATGACCCCGCCCGAGACCTCGTGTGGCGCCGGGCGCGCCTTGGCGCCGGCAGGCCGGCGGGTCCGGCGGATGGAGAAGCCACGTGATGAAAGATTCCGTATTTTCGGACGTTTTCCTCCTTGCCCTTGTGGTTGCCTCGTGCTGGGGCACTGGTTCCGCCTCGGCGGCCGCACAGGCTCCCGCCGCCTTGGAGCCGAAGACGATCCGTCTAAACGAAATAACACCGGGGATGCAGGCCTGGGGCGTCACCGTGGTGAAGGGCTGTGAACCCGAGCGCTTCGAGGCCGAGGTCATAGGCATCCTGCACGACATCGCCCCCGGGCGCGATGCCATACTCGTGAAGATGTCGGGCCTGGACCTGGGGGAATCCGGCGTGGTGGCCGGGATGAGCGGCAGCCCGGTGTACATCGACGGCAGGCTCGCAGGCGCGGTCGCCTTCGGGTGGGGCTGGCCCAAGGAGCCCATCGCCGGCGTGACCCCGATAGACGAGATGCAAAACGCCGCCGCCGGTGAGCCGCCTCATGCTAAGACAGCCCCCCTCGGGGGTGCGCTCAATCTCGCGGGAATCCTCGAACGACGCAGAGGTGTGGACCCGCAGCCCCAAGGGCTGTGCAGATTTTCCTCCGGGGATGCGCAAGGCGCCCGGCCCCGCAGCAGCGATCCGGGGCTTGCGGCGCCGGCCATACCGCTTGTGATGCCTTTTCTCTCTCCGCAGGCACGCCGGATCGCCCGCGAGATATTTCCGCCGGAGCGTTTCGTGCTGGCCGAGGGCACCGCGGCCGGAGAAGGCCCGGCGCCGCAGGAGGCCGACGCGCCGCTTCGGCCCGGTTCCACCGTGATCGCCGGGCTCGTCAGCGGGGATATGTTCACCGGCGCCATAGGTACCGTCACCGCCGTCGAAGGGGACCGGGTTTACGCCTTCGGGCATCCCTTCCTCGACATCGAAGACGCCTGCTACCCGATGTACACGGCCACGGTCCACACGATTTTCCCAAGCACGTACAGGTCGTTCAAGATAGCCTCGCCGGTTTCCGAGGTAGGGGCATTCACGCGGGACCGCTTGGCGGGAGTATTCGGCTCCATCGGCCGGAAGGCCCGCACGTTCCCTGTGAGGGTAAGCCTCCAGCGCGACGGCGAGACCACCACGTACAATTACCGCATCTACCGCCACCACGCGATAACGCCCGAGCTCGTGGCGCTCTCGGCCGCGGCGAGCATAACCGCCCAGGGCGATCTGCCCGCCGAGACGACTCTCTCCTGGCGGTTCGCGGCCGACTACGCCGGCGGGCGGCATTTCGATGTGAACCTGCAGGCGGCGGGGGCGCAGGCGGTCAACACGTTGGCCTCGGACGTCGCCTCGGTCCTCCTTGCCACGATGTACAATCCGCTGGAATATCTCGAACCGGAGGCCGTCACGCTCGCGGTCAAGGTCGAGAGCGGCAACCGCGCGGCCCGGATAGAGTCTGTCACGCTGCGCGAGAACGAGGTCTATGCCGGGGATACCCTCAATGTCCTCGTGGAGATTGCCCCCGTGCTTTGCGCCCCGGTGAAAGTGCCGATCGAGGTGCGCGTCCCCTTGGGCCTTGCACCCGGCCGCAGGGTGCTCGTCATCTGCGACGGTACGACAAGCGACCTCCTGGACCTCAAGCAGGCAAGCCACCGCCTGCACCCGGCCACCATAGATGCGCTGCTTTCGGTGCTCGAGCCGCACCAGGATGCCGGGACGCTCGTGGCGCGGCTGACGGCAAGCGGCTACGGCTTAGCCCAGGGGGCCGCAGAGCTCCCGGACCTCCCGCCGAGCGCGCTTGCGGTCTTAGCGTCGCCGCAGGTTACGTCGCTTTCGCCGCTTTATTCGAGCGTTCTTACCACGGCGCACACGGACTTCGTGCTTTCCGGTACAAGAACGGTTCCCCTTATGATTAAGGCCCCCCTGGAGAAGAAATGACCCTGAAAATAACGGCGCCGGCCCTTCTTACGGTGCTTGTGCTCTCGGCCCCCGGCATCTCGGTCGAAACCACGAGACTCGGCGACTTCGGCGCGAAGGACTTCTCGGCCGGCCAAATGCAGGACGTCTACGTCGACCGGGACGGCCGCCTCGTGCTCGGCCCCCGCAGCTACGAGATTATGGGAGATGTCGACCACGCCTGGTGCGCCGCCGTCGGGCCCGGGGGGACCGTCTACGTGGGAACCGTTCCGGACGGCAGGGTCTACCGCGTCAGGGAGGGCAAATCGGAGGTCTTCTTCGACACCAAGGAGGCGGGCGTCTTTTCGATTGCGCTTCTTCCCGACGGCAGGGCAGTGGCGGGAACCGGAAGCGAGGGAAAGGTCTGGATAATATCCCCCGACGGCGACGGGAAGGTCCTGGCCGACCTCGATGAGAAATACGTTTTCGCGCTGGCGGTGGAGAAAGCAGGCTCCATCCTGGCGGCGACGGGCGCAGATGCGGGCCGGGTCTACCGGCTAAGTGTCGCCGCCCCGGAGGCTGCGAAACCGGTAAAGAAAGCCCCCGGCGGCGCAGCAGATGCCCCGAAAGACGCAGCGGATGCCCCGGAAGAGGCAGCAACAGATGCCGCCGAGAACGATGGTGCGGCAATGCCCGAGCTTCTCTGGGAGTCGCCAGGCAAGTACCTCCTGGCCCTTGCGCTGGGGCCGAAAGGCCGGATTTATGCTGCATCGGGTGACAAAGGCGCGGTCTACGAGGCAGGCCGGGGAAAGGCGCGGGTTCTCTTTTCGGCGCCGCAGGGGGTGGTGCAGGCCCTTGCCGTCGGTGCCGACGGGACCGTCTATGCCGCGACGGCGGCCCTTGCCGAGCCGAAACCCGGCGCCGAGGAAGCCGCCGTCAAGTCGATCCTGAGCGAGGTTCAGGCCCGCCGGGCGGCCTCTACCGCATCGCCTGCTCCCGCGGCTCTACCCACACGCCGCACCTACAAGGTAACCAACGTCATCTATTCGCTGCAACCCGCAGGCTCGGTGCGGAAGATATTCAGTATCCGGGGGGGGCTCGTTCTCACCCTCCTTGTGCAGGACGGGCGCCTTCTGGCGGGCACGGCCGGCAAGGCCGGGATATACAGTGTGCCGCTTGACGGCGGCCGGGCGGCCAGGATATACAAATGCGAGAGCGACTGCGTCCACGACATCACCGCGTGTCCGTCAGGCGGTTTCGTGGCGGCCCTGGGTATGCCGGGCAAGGTCGTGCGCTTTCAGGACGATTATGCGCGAAAGGGCGTTTTCACAAGCCGGGTGCTCGCCGCGGGAGACCTGGCGCGCTGGGGCAGGATTCAGTGGGACGCCGCCGTCCCCACGGCAACGTTACTCACCTTTGACGTGCGTGCGGGCAACACGCCGAAACCGGATTCCACCTGGACCGAGTGGGAAACCGTCACGCCGGTGCCTGCCGACGCCGAAGGCCCACTTGGGGAAGGCGCCGGGGGCGCTCGGGGAGAGGGGCGGCTTGCGCTTTCGCCGTCTCGCTACGTTCAATACCGCGTGGGGTTCGCCACCGCCTCCGGGGAGGCCACGGCAAGCATAAAGAGCGTTGCCGTTACGGCCCTGCCGATAAACCTGCCCCCGGAGGTTGCGTCGATTTCGGCGGGGAAAAAGGCATCGAAAGGAGCCGCCCCGGGCAAGGCCGGCGCGGGAGCGGGCAGGGGCACGACGTCTTCGAATCCGGGCCCCCCGCAGGCACTTTCCGGGACGGTGACCATCTCCTGGAAGGCCGAAGACCCCAACGGCGACAAGATGCGCTATGACCTGGCCTTCCGCGACGCGGATATGAAGCGCTTCATCACGCTCGAGGAGGACCTCTCGTCCGGCGAATACAAATGGGACACGACGAGTGTTCCCGACGGCGCCTATTACTTTCGCGTAGAGGCCGACGATGCGCCTTCCAACCCCGAAGGCACCACGCTCCAGTCGACAAAGGTCGAGGGCCCTTTCACGGTGGACAATACCGCTCCGGCCACAGGCAAACCGAAGGTCACCGCCGCCGCGGGCGGGGCTTGCTTAGTGGAGGTGGAGGCGGTGGACGCGGCAAGCCCGCTGGGCAAGGCATACTGGAGCGTGGACGGCGGCAAATGGCGGCCGCTCTTCCCGGTTGACGGGATATTCGATTCCCGCCGGGAGTCCCTCTCTGTCGAAGTTGGCGACGCCGACGCGATGATAGTCGTCATCAGGGTTGTCGACAGGGCCGGCAACCAGGCGGCCGTCAAGGCGCTTCTGGAGGGTCCGACGGAGAAATGACGATCCGACGAAACACCGAGATTCAAGAACTGCCGATAGACAACCGGCGATGGACGGGTGCCGATGCGCTCGTGTTCCTGGCGCTTGCGGGGCTGGTTGTGCTTGCCTTCTGGGACGTGTTTGTCCGGGGGCGGGTATTTTTCTTCCGCGATTTCGGGTTTTACTTCTATCCCAAGCGCGAGCTCGTGGTCGAGGCCGTCCGGCACTTCCGCATCCCGTTCTGGAACTCGCTTAGCGGCTGCGGGGAACCGCTTTTGGGGACGTACCAGGTGGCGGTTTTCTATCCGCCGGCGCTCATCTATTACTTGTTGCCTATGCCGCAGAGCTTTATGTGGTTTGTCGCGGGGCATTTTTTCATATCCGGCGCGGGGATGTACTGCCTGATGCGCGTCTTCGGCGCGCGCAGGATCGCCGCGGGCGCGGCGGCGGTTGCGTGGGCGTTTTCGCCGGCGCTTGTCTCCACGGTGGACAACGTCAGCTTCCTGACGTCGCTTGCCTGGCTGCCGTGGTGCCTGATGTTTGCAAGGCGCCTGGCCCTCGGCGGGGGATTCCGGGCGTTTGCCCTTCTTGTGATTGCGTTCGCGATGGCCATCCTGGCCGGCGGGCCGGAGCCGGTAATCTTCACGGCCCTCATCGTGATGGCCCTGGCGCTTTTCCACGCGGTCACCTCGGCGCGGCGAACCGGCTGGCGCGGCGCGTGGCGGCTGCCGGCGGCGACGGCGGGAGCGCTTCTCCTGGCGGTGGTACTCTGCGGCGTGGAGCTGGCGCCGTTTGTAAACGCCCTCTCGCAGAGCGCCCGCCCCGAGCTTGACATAAACGCCGCGCAGGCCTGGTCGGCCAAGCCGTCGGACGCGCTCTTGTGGTTCCTGCCGAGGTTTTACCTGCACGAGGACAGGGGCGGCATTTACTGGCGCAGCCAGCATTGGCTAAAAACCGTCTATATGGGCGTGATGATACCCTTCGTGGCGGCATGGACGGTTCTGGTGATGCGCCGCAAAAGGAAGGCGCTGTTGAAGGGGATTTCTGCGGCGGCGGGGGCGCTTCTGGGCGTGCTTCTCGTGCTTTCCTCGAAATCGCCCGTTGTCTGGTGCATAGGGGGGTGCATTGGCGCCCTGACGGGATACGCACTTGCATCCACCAAAAAGCGGAACGTTTTCTTTGCCTTGGTCGCGCTTTTCTCGCTGCTTTTGGCCACGGGGCCGGCTTTTGGGTTGTGGAAGTTCTTTTTCCGGCACGTTCCCGGCTTTTCGCTGATCCGGTATCCCGTGAAGTTCTTCCTCCCGGCGGCCTTTGCTATGGCGGCCCTGGCCGGATTCGGTGTGGATGACGCGATGGTGTGTGCGAGGGGCCGGCGCGGCAGGCGGCTGATAATGCTTTTCGCCGCCGTGGGAGCGGCGGCGGTTGTCTTCGGCGCCGGCTGGTGGGCGATGCTGCACTGGCGCGACACGATATTCGCCAACATAACGCCCCGCCAGGTTCTGGGGATGGGCGAGGAGGGCGTGGAGCGGGCGTGGGACCAGTTTTTCTCGGCGCAGTGGAGCTTAGGGCGGTCGGCGGCGTACCTTGCGGGAGGCGCGGCTGCACTTGCGGTGGGGGTATTTCTTGTCAGGGCGAGGATAGCGAGGCCCTACGGGGGGATTGCGTTGGGGCTGGCCCTCTTTGCCGACATCGCCGTATTTGGCGCGCACCTCAATCCCCTGGCCGGTCCGGAAATCTACACCGAGAAACCCTCGCGCGCGATGATAGTGCCTCACGGGCCCACCGCCGGGCGGCTCTATATGACGCCGGGGCTTAAGGGGCACCTGAGGCGATTTCGCCTTACGCGGATCCATGACCTCATCGGGCTCAACAACTATCTCTCGCTGGTCAAGGGCATCCGCTTCACAAAGCCGGAGGATCTCTTCCGGTGGCTTTCCCGGACAAGTGCGCCGCCGTTTGAGCGCCTCCAGGACCTGGACAACTGGTTAAGAGAGGTCAACAGCCCCGAATTTCTCGCCAACGTCCAGTTTGAGGTCGCCAGGGAGACCTTTTACCCGAACTTGAATGTCCTCTACGGGGTGTCCACGGTGGACTCCTTTGAGCCGCTTATGCCCAAGTGGCACCACACCCTGACGGCCGCCGTGCGCAGCGGGCAGGTCCTGCCCGAGCGCGCGGTGTACCTGCCGAAGCTTTGGGGAGTAATGATGGTCGTCGACCGCCTCAAC
>JAGHCE010000117.1 GCA_021160625.1 Planctomycetota bacterium
CCCTCGGGGCGCTTGCCCCTTATATATGCAAGGACCGCCGTCGCGACTGCAATCGACACCAGGCTGAAGACCTGCGCGGCCGTCAGCCCGGCAAACGACCGGGCGTGGTCGCCCCTGAAAAACTCCACGACAAAACGCATACAGGGGTACAGGATAAACAGCAGCGCCACCTGCTCGCCGTAGTACCTGCGCCTGCGCCTCAGGAGCAAAAGCGCAATGAAAACCAGGAGTGCGCCCGCCGACGAGAAAAGCTCCGTCGGCAGGACGGGCTTTGCGACGGCATCCTGCAGCGTGACCACGCCGGAATTGAGCTGGTCGAGGTACGCCGGGCTTCCGATTATCTCGTCGCCGTCGGTGACCCTCTTGAACGATACCGCCAGCCAGGAATCGCTGCGGATGCCGTAGCAGCAGCCGTTGAGAAAGCACCCTATGCGCCCGAAGGCCAGGCCCAGGATGGCGCCGGGCGCCGCGATGTCGAGGATTTTCAGTATGGGCAGGCGCTTGACGGCAAGATAGATGATGATGCCCGCCGCGCCGCCGACGGCGCCGCCGTAGTACACGAGGCCGCTGCGAAAGTCCTTCAGGAGCAGCCACTTGTCGTCGAACTGCCCCCAGTACTGGATGACAAACCAGGTTTTCGCGCCGAGAACGCCGCAGATGACCCCCCAGAAGCCGACGTCCACCGCCGTGTTGCCGCTGACGCCTTCGCGCCTGCCGATTTTCCAGATTGCAAAGACCCCGGCCAGCGTGCCGACGGCCATCATCATTCCGTATGTCGCGACGTTGAAGTGGCCTCCCCAGGGAAGCGGTATCCGAACGAGTATCGGGTGCACGGCGGTCTCCTACGCGGTTTCTACAGGTTTGTTGTTTTCGTCGACATGGACGATCCGCGGCTTCCAGGAGGCCCCAATCTCCGCGTCGTCAACGACGGCGAACGCCATAACTATGACGAGGTCGCCGATATGGGCAAGGCGCGCGGCAGCGCCGTTGAGGCAGACCTGGCCGGAGCCGCGAGGGCCCTCGATGGTGTAGGTTTCGCCGCGGGCGCCGGTTGAAACGTTGGCCACCAGGACCTTCTCGTTGGGCACGATCCCGGCTGCCTCCAAAAGGTCCGGGTCAAGCGTGATGCTGCCGACGTAGTCAAGCGCCGTCTCGGTCACGCGGACGCGGTGAATCTTGGCGTGAAGCATTATCCTCTGCAAGTGATGTTCCTTCCTTGTCTTAGGGTTGAAGTAGACCATTGTCTATAAGGCGCGTCCTGCCGATAAAAACGGCCAGAGCCGCCGTTGCCGGGCGCGTTATTTCCTCGACTTCCTCTAAGTTCCGGGCGTCCACAATCTCGACGTAGTCCACCTTTGAATGGGGCGCCTGGGCAATTATATCAATCATAGCCTTTTTGAGGGCGGCTGCATTTTTCTCTCCGGCTGCAAAAAGCCGCTCCGCTTCCTCAAGCGCCCTCGAAAGCACCAGCGCTTCCCGGCGCTCGCCGGGTGAGAGGTACGCATTTCTGGAGCTAAGCGCCAGGCCGTCGGCCTCCCGCACAATGGGCATCACCACGATATCGACCCGAATGTCGAGGTCCCGCACCATTCTCCCTATGACGGCGGCCTGCTGGGCGTCCTTGCGGCCGAAATAGGCGCGGTCGGGCTGCACGATGTTCAAAAGTTTCGTGACGACCGTCGTTACGCCGCGAAAGTGCCCCGGGCGTGACCGGCCGCACAGGCCCCTTGAAAGGCTCGTCTCCTCGACGTACGTGGAGGCGTCTTCAGCATACATTTCGTCAGGAGACGGTGCGAAGACGATGTCCACGCCCTCGACCTCGCATTTCACAGTGTCGGCCTCAAAGGGGCGGGGGTACCGATCGAGGTCTCCGCCGGGGGCGAACTGCGTTGGGTTGACGAATATCGAGACGACCGTGATGTCGTTGTCGGCTACGGCGCGCCGAACGAGGCTCAAGTGCCCCTCGTGCAGCGCGCCCATCGTCGGCACGAGGCCCACCGAGGCGCCGCCGGCGCGCGCCTGCGCCACCCCCGCGCGCGTTTCATCTTTTGTCCTGCAAACTATCACTTGCCGGTTTTCTCCGCCTTGAGGTCCGCCAGGTGCCGGGCAATCGTCCTGCCCGTGGCGGGGTTGACGACGTCGGGAGCAATCTCCGCCAGGGGACCAAGCACAAATTCCCGTTTCCACATCCTCGGGTGCGGCACCTCTAAGACATCCGATTTTATTATTGATGGCCCGTAAAGCAGGATGTCGAGGTCGATCTCGCGCGGCCCCCAGTGCTCGCGTTCGATGCGTCCGACACGCGCCTCGATTTCCTTCAGCACCGCCAAGAGCGCTTCAGGCTGAAGGTCCGTCTCCAAAAGCGCCACGCCGTTGGCGTACATCGGTTGTCCCGGAGGACCGCCGACGGGCTCGGTGTCGACAAGCATCGAAACGCGTTCCACTCGCCCGGCGCCCATCTCCTCAAGGAGCAACAGCGCGCTGTGAATGTGGGACCGCCGGCTGCCCAGGTTGGAACCCAGCCCTATGTATACCATTGCCAAGACAATCTCTCCAACGCGCGTCATTATACACAGACCGGCTCCGCTTTGAAGCCCTTGTGCGGTCACTTGGATGGCAATGTGCCACTGGTGGAGGGCTTCGCCCCCTTTTTGCTACGGGGGCCGCAGACGTTGTCTGCGGCAGTCCACCGGCCTTTCGCGGGCGAGGCCTTGCCTCCTACACCTTGTTTCTTTGTATCTTTGCGCTCTGTGGTAAAAGTGATTATGGCGGCATACGACGGGGCCCTGTATTTGTCCACCAGTGTACCCGCGTCAACGGCTGCGTGTCACCGGCCGCCTTTCCGTAATAGACTGGCAAGGCGCGTGCGTTTCTGTACTATTCCTGGGTTATGGAAGGTGTGACCGGAATGAAAAATGCGCCGGGGACGCAGGCGCCGGGAGCATTTCGCCCCTGGTGGGAGACCGCCGGGCTGCTGGCGCTTTCGGGCGTTGTTATGTGCGCATCGTTTGTGCCGGGGGTGTGGGGCGTGGGCATCTGGATGGCCCTGGTGCCTGCGCTTGTGGCGGCGCGAGGAGCGCCGCTCAAGCGGCTTTTCTTCCTCTCCTGGGTCGTGGGCTACCTTTCGAGCCTGTTTCTCTACTACTGGATGGCGATTGTCACGTGGCAGGGGTGGCTTCTTCTTACCGTGTATGTCGGCCTCTACCAGCCGGTTTTTCTTGTGGGCGTTGAGGTGCTGGCGCGGCGATTTCGAGTGCCGCGCGTTGCGAGTGCGGTATGTCTCTGGCCGCTTCTCGAGTTCGCCAGAAGCATACTTCTGACCGGTCTGCCGTGGTTTTATCTCGGGCACGCGCTTTATCGCTGGCCCAGGCTCATCCAGTCGGCCGACATCGCAGGGGTAATCTTCCTGGGAATGATCGTGATCGCGGTCAACGCGCTTCTGGCGAGGGCCCTGGCGGCCTCGTCCGACAGGCGCCGCCGGACTGCGGCAGTGGCGCTGGCCGCTGCGGTCTTTGCGGCCAACCTGGCTTACGGCGCGTGGCGTTTCGCCGGTGTGGATGTAAGGCCCGGGCCTATGGTGGGGATAGTCCAGCCCAACGTGCCGCAGAGCCTGAAGATTACTCAGACCGCCAGGGACAGCGCGCGAATTTTCGCCGAGCTCCGCACGGCGACGCTCGGTGACCAACTGTGCGAGGCGGACGTTATTTTCTGGCCGGAGACGATAATGCCCGGGCTCGTCGGTGTCCGGGACTACACCGTCGCCAACGGTATGAGCGGGCCCGAGATGCTGGCCGAGTTCGTCGCCCAGGGCGCCATCGACCAGTCCCAGGCAGACCAGATCGTGGATGCCGTCGCTGCCGGAGCGGATTTCGTGGATACGATCGAGCAGGCCACGGGGTCCCCTATGGAGAAGTACCTGGACACGTGGAACCTCTTTCGCGCCACGTCGGCAATGGCGGGCAGGCCGCTGGTGGCGGGAGCCATCGCCGGCGTTTTTAACGAGGAAGGCCGCGTGGTGAAAACCTTCAACAGGGTGTACCATTTCGATGCCCACGGCAACGAGGTAAGCCGCTATGACAAGGTGCACTTGGTGCCGTTCGGCGAGTTCGTACCGATGAGGAAAAGCTGCCCTCCCGTCGGTAGGCTGCTGGCGGCGATGATGCCGGTGGATCCGCTGGTGTACCCCGGGGCGCGGTTTGTGACCTTTGAGATCGGCGGCTACAGGTACGGGCCTGCGATATGTTTTGAAGACACGTTTTCCTACATAGGAAGGCAATACCGGCGTCAGGACTCGGATATCCTGCTGAACCTGACCAATGACGGATGGTTCGCAGACAGTTTCGAACTGGAGGCGCACCTGGCCAATGCCGTTTTCCGGGCGGTTGAAACGCGGATGGGGGTTGTGCGGGCGGCCAACACGGGTGTTTCGGCGGTCATTTCGCCGCGTGGGGAGGTGACGGCGAGGCTTACTGACTGTCAGGGGCGCGACAGGCAGGTGATGGGGACGCTCGTCGCGCGGGTGCAGGTTTCGGCGGATAGGAGCCTTTACGTCGTGGCGGGGCACTGGTGGCTGTGGGTGCCGGCGGCGGTTTTGATGGGGTTTGTTGTGTGGTGCCGTCGCGCGGGAATTTGAAAAAATTGTGTCTTTTTTTGCGCTTGACTTGACCTTGGAGCGTCATATAATCCGGGGCAGTCCGAGGTTCGGGGGAAGATGAAGGTGTGTATCGGCGGCACCGTGGAGAGCGCGGGAGGAGGTGCAAGGGAGCCCTTTATAAGCGCCTGCGGGTAAAAGGCCCCGGCGCGTTTTTCATTTTCTGTAGCCGGACAGCCTTTTTTGAGTATACGGTTTGAGAGGTCGATGACATTCTCGGCACCGATGGGGTCGGTGAAAGGAGGTCAAGTTGAGCACGATACAGAAAGCATTCGTTTTCATCGTTCTCGTCCTCGCTCTTCTGGCGGCAACTGTGCAGCTGGTGCTTTTCGCCCAGCGCGATGACTGGCGGTCGAAGCACGACGAAGTAGCCGCGCAGGTGGCGGATGCGCAAAGCAAGATGGCCGCTGCGCAGAACGAGCTCAAGAACGTGAAGGACAATGCCGCCACGAAAATGGCGGACATGGAGTCGCAGCTGGCCAGCAAGACGAACGAAGTCAACGACACCCAGCGGCAGCTGGAGTCCGTCCTGGCCGACAAGGCCAATCTTGCGTCGCTTGTCGCAACGGCCAACGCGAAGCTGGAGGCCGTGGGCCAGAATATGGCGTCGCTGACGGCGATGAACGAGGCTCTCACGAAGGCCAAGGATGCCGCCGAAGCCGACCTGGTGCAGGTGAAGGCCCAGGCGCAGGAGGCTGAGGAGCAGTTCACGATAGTTGCTCGCAAGGCCAAGGATCTCCAGGCGAAAACGGCCTCGCTTGAAGAGCAGGTAAAGGCGCGCGACGAGAACATAAGACTGCTCAACCAGAAAGTCGAGGCGCTTTCACAGTACGCCCCGGATATCGGGCCCTCGGTGAGCGTCGCAGCCGAAGCGAAGCTGTTCGGCAAGGTTACGGGTCTTTCCAAGGATCGGCAGACGGCGTACATTTCGGTCGGGAAGGACGACGGCGTCGTCAACGGTATGCTGCTTATGGTTTACAAGGCCGATGGCACGTATGCGGCGGATGCGAAGGTTTACCAGGTTGGAGCGGACAAGACCGCAGCCAGGATAATGAAGCCCGTACGGGCAACGATTGCGGAGGGGGACTATGTCGCAAACAAGTGATTCCGGCACTGTCCAGGTAAGGCGTTTCGCCCCGACACCGGAAACGGGTTCCTACACCGTTATGCTTGCCATCGCGGCGGCCGGGTTGCTTTTCGCGCTGGTCCTGGCGCAGATAGAGCTGTACTCTTTCTACCAGTATATCGGGCCTTTCCAGACAGGCGGTTAGGCTCTGTCTGAAAACCCAATTCGTCACGAGGCCGAGCGAAAAGCTCTTGCAAGGATCGAGGCTTGAGATGCCCGGAAGCGGCCTTTTCGGCCGTTGAGGACGTTTCGCGCCGAGGACGCCGCAAGCGGGTTTTGCAGCCGGCCGCAGTAGAAGGGGGTTTCCAGTCAGAGACTGAAGCCGGAGGTCCCCGATTTCCGAGGCGCTCCGGTCGGCGCAGCTGTGCGGAGGGGCTGATGATTTTCGATAATATCCTGGGTCTGCTTTCCGTTGATATGGGCATAGACCTGGGAACGGCTAATACCCTCGTCTGCATTGAAGGCGAGGGTGTTGTCTTGGATGAGCCTTCAGTCGTTGCCGTGCGCAAGGGCACGAACCGGGTTCTCAACGGCGCAATAGGCGTTGCCGCCAAGGAGATGCTCGGCAAGACTCCCGGCAGCATAGTCGCCATCAGGCCTTTGAAGGACGGCGTCATCGCCGACTTTGACATAACGCAGTCGATGCTGTCCTACTTTATGAGGAAGGTCCAGAAGCGCACATACCTTTATAAGCCCAGGGTGGTCATCGCTGTGCCTTCCGGCATAACGGCCGTCGAAAGGCGTGCGGTCGTCAACTCCGCAGAGCGGGCGGGAGCGCGCAAGGTATACCTCATCGAAGAGCCGATCGCGGCGGGTATGGGAGTAGGGCTGCCGATTATGGAGCCGGTGGGCTCGATGATCGTGGACGTAGGCGGCGGCACGACCGAGGTTGCCGTCACTTCCCTCGGCGGGATAGTCACGTCCGAGTCCATCAGGATCGCCGGCGACGAGATGGATGACGCGATCATCAGCTACCTCAAGCGCACCTACAACCTTATGGTGGGCGAGCAGAGCGCGGAGCGGATCAAGATAGGGATCGGTTCGGCGTATCCGCTCGAGGAAGAAAGGGTGATGGACGTCAAGGGGCGCGACCTTATGGCGGGCCTGCCGCGCAAGGTGGAGATAACGTCGCAGGAAATTCGCGAGGCACTAAGAGACCCCGTCAGTGCCATCATCGAGGCGATAAAGATGACCCTCGAACGCACCGCTCCGGAACTCGCCGCGGACCTCGTGGACAGGGGCCTGACAATGGCCGGCGGCGGGGCGCTCCTGAGGGGCCTGGACAAGGTCATCGCCCAGGAGACGGGCCTGCCCGTCACCGTCGACAGCGACCCTCTCACGGCGGTTGCGCGGGGTACCGGCGTTTTCCTCGAAAACCTCGATAGGTACTCCAAGGCCATCGAGAGTGAAGAGGATGAGGGATAGTACCAGATTTGCCGTCAGGCAGGCCCTGTCGATCTTCCTCCTTGTGGCGACGCTCGTCGCCGGAATTATTCCCTCCGACATTATTGAAAAGCCGCGGGCGGTCCTTATGGACGCGGTCTGCCTTGCGGCGGGACCGCTCTACTTCGTCACGGCGGCCGTTCTGAAAGCGCCTTCCCGGATTATTTCACGCCACCGCTCGACCGACGAGCTGGAAAAGAACGTGACGCGGCTGACGGCCGAGCTCGTGGCCAGGGACTCCCAGCTGCGGCGTGCGCGGCAGGCGCTCGAAGGGGTCAGGAGTTTCCAGTCAAGCCCGATAAGCGATATATATTTGGCTTGGAGCGGCGACCTCGTGGGGTGCATCCAGGGCGCGGACACGAGCGTTTTCAGTCGCTCCTATGTGATCAACCTCGGCGGAAAGCAGGGTGTCGCCAAGGGGGATCCCGTTGTCTGGGGGAAACTCGCGGTAGGGGTCATAAGCGAGGCCGCCGAGCGATACTCGCGCGTGCGGGTCCTGGGAGACCCGCGCTCACGCGTGGCGATTCGGTTTGTTCGCAGCCGTGACCAGGGGGTTCTCGTGGGCAACGGGCAGCAGGTCTGCCCGGTACGCTTTGTTCCCAATCGCAGTGCCGGTCAGATCAAGGCGGGGGACTGGGTGGTGACTTCCGGCGCGGACCAGGTCTTCCCTCCTGATCTGCTCGTGGGGCGAGTGTCGACTTTTTTCGCCCGGCCGTCGCAGCCCAGCGCCAGTGTGACGGTCGAGCTTGCGATTGATTTTTCCCGCATAGAGAGCTGCCTCGTTCTTAAGAAGAAACCGGAAGTCGGCGAGGATTGACCCGCGCGGCCGCGGCCCGTGGCGGTACTGCGTTCGGGCGATGCGGATTGTGCGGGCGGCCGGCGCGCCTGGAGTGTCATACCAATGAGATGGGTCTGGATCATCGTAATCGGCCTTGTGCTCCTGGTCCTGGAAGTGGGGGCGGCATCTCAGCTGAGGGGACTTGGCTCGGGCCCGGACCTTATGCTGCTTTTCGCGGTCTTTCTTTCGCTCTACGGACCGATTGAGGACGCCCCGCTTTCGGGGTGGCTTCTCGGGATGGCCAAGGATTCGATGTCGGCGGGGACCTTCGGCCTGTACGCGGTGCTCTTTATGGTTTTGTCCTTTTTCCTGAGCCGCATCCGCGCCGATATATTCCTCGAGTACAACAAGTCGCACATCGTCAACGCCGCCCTCGCCACGCTGCTGGTGTACACGGGGGCATCCCTGTGGAACTGGACGCAGGGCTCCGGCATCCTGGCGATGGTTCCCGCGGTCGTGGGGGTGAGTATCTGGAACGCCCTCCTGGCACCGCTGCTATTCGGGGTGTTTTTCAGGTTTTCCCGACCGCTTGAGGCATTGCGGAGGCCGAGATAAGTGTTTCACACGCGGTTAAAGATTGTCGCGTTCGTCATTTTCGTCGGCATGGCTCTGGTGCTGGCTCGCCTGGGTCAGATGCAGCTCCTCAAGGCGGACTTCTACCGGGAAGAAGGGCGCAGGCGCCGAATACGCGTGCGGTCGCTTGATGCCCCCAGGGGCGCGATCACCACGCGCGACGGGGTGGTTCTTGCCGAGGATCTTCCCGTGCGCTCGGTCTGCGTGGTGTTCGCCAATCTCGACCGTATGAACAAGGACGATCTTGACCAGTGGCGCGCAAGGGTGGCCGACATCGCGGGGGACACGCTTGGAGGTATTGACGAGAGGCTCGCCGCCGCGCGCGAACGCATCGCCAGCGACATCCGCAAGCGCAAGAAGTACATCCTCTCGCACGGTGTCCCCGGCAGCGCCGCCCTCAAAAAGAAGGCGAAAAACGAAGAGAGATTTATGCGCAGGAAGCTGCCGCGGATGCCGCAGGTCCTCTACGAGGACGTTGCGTTCGATGTGACCGCCCGCGCCGAGGCGGCCTCCACCGAGCTCGATGGCCTCGTTGTGACGGAGTCTATGAAGAGGAAGTACCCGCGCGGATCGCTGGCGGCGCACGTCGTAGGCTACACGGCCAAGGTGACGCCCGAGGAGTACGACCTCTATCGGTTCGACTACCTCGGCGACGAATCGAAGCGCTTTTTTCTGCGCGACACGATCGGCAGGGTGGGCATTGAAAGGCGATATGACTTCGAATTGCGCGGCCGCAGAGGCCGGATCGAAGAGGTAATAAACGTCAACGAACAGCCGCAGAAGATACTCTCCGACGAACCCTCGAAATCCGGAGGGGACGTTGTACTGACGATAGACTCCCGGTTGCAGGAGACCGCACAGCAGGCCCTCGCCGAGGTTTTCGCACGGACCAAGCACCCCGGGGCGGCTGTCTGCATCGACGTCCACACCGGTGATGTCCTGGCAATGGCCTCGTGCCCCTCATACGATCCCAACACCGTGAGCAGGGACATCGCCAAGCTCATCGACCCGGACGGCCTCGGCAAGTACCGGCCGATGTACAACCGGGCGATCCGAGGGGGGTACCCGCTCGGCTCGGTTTTCAAGATAGTGACGGCGACGGCTGCGCTTGAGACGGGGGCAATTACGCCATCGACAAAGTTCACCTGCGACGGCTATTTGAAGGTGGGCAAGCGGAAGTTTTATTGCTGGATCGGCCGGGCGCCGTACCACGGCGGGCACGGCACGATAGACCTCCTCGAGGCGATCAAGGTTTCCTGCAACGTGTATTTCTACAACACCGGCAGACTCACCGGGGCGAAGGCGTTGGTCGAGTGGGCCGAGCATTACGGCTTCGGCCGGGTGACCGGTGTAGACCTGCCACTGGAATCCCCCGGCAACGTGGAGACACCGCAGAGGGGCGGAGACGTGATCAACCTGTCCATCGGCCAGGGGCGTCTCCTGGTGACGCCTTTGCAGGTTTGCCGGATGGTTGCCGCGGTGGCCGGCGAGGGCAAGCTCCCGGCGCCGCACGTAAGGCTCGACGTTCCCGGACGGTCGGCGGGGCTTGTGGGTTTCAAGACATCAACATGGCAGACCCTGCGCAAGGGGCTCTGCGACGTGGTAAACGTCAAGGGCGGCACAGGCTACAGGACGGTAAAAAGCGACGTCATTACTATTGCCGGCAAGACGGGCACGGCGCAGGCCGGCCGCGGCGGAGACCACGCGTGGTTTGCGGGCTTTGCGCCGTATGAGAACCCGGAGATCGCCTTTGCGGTCGTGATAGAGCACGGCGGGCACGGCGGTGCGGCGGCCGGCCCGGTGGCGAAGTCCCTCGCCGAAGCCTGGGCGAAACGCTAAGGAGCGCCGATGAAGCTGGATCGGGCGAAGCGGACGCTCAAGAACTTCGACTACCTCCTTTTCGGGGCGGTTGCGGCGCTGGTGTCGATAGGGATAGTCTTTATCCACAGCGCGTCGGCGTGGAGGGGGCAGTGGGGGGAGCTGGTGCAGCCGGTGGACTATGCGTCCAAGCAGCTGCAGTGGGCGGTGATATCGGTGGGCGTCTTTTTCGTGATCCTGGTTCCGAGATATTCGCGCCTGAAGCCCTTTTCGATCCCATTCTACCTGATCGTACTCGCGGTCCTGGTGGTGACGCTTTTCATCGGGACTGGGCCGGAGCGTGCTCCGGTGAGACGCTGGATACAGATCCGCATCGGCGGCCGGCGCATCGCGGACATCCAGCCGTCCCAGCTGATGGAGGTGGCGCTTGTCGGGGCGCTGGCGAAGTACCTGATGTTCAAAGAAGTGGTGCGCATTCGCCACATCCTGGCGGTCTTCGCGATGACCGCCGTGCCGATGCTTCTCATCCTTAAGCAGCCGGACCTGGGGACGGCGCTGCTTTTCATCCCGCTGCCGCTGGTGATGCTTTTCGCGGCGGGCGCGCGCGTGCGGCACTTGGCGTGGTTTGTGGGGCTTGGCGCGGGAATGATGCCTTTTTTCTGGGTGTTCATTATGAAGTCGTACCAGAAGATGAGGTTCTTAGCGTGGATCGAGCCCTACAAGTACGAGAAAAACGCCGGCTGGCAGTACATCCACTCCCGAATCGCCGTCGGGTCCGGCGGGCTTTTCGGGATGGGCCTCGGCCGGGGAACGCAGAACAGCCTCAAGTACCTCTCCGAAAACCGCACGGATTTCATCTTCGCCGTGATAAACGAGGAATGGGGTTTCCTGGGGGCGCTTCTGATTGTCATTTTGTACCTCGTGATTATCCTGTGCGGGCTGGGCATCGCCGCGCGCACGCGTGACCCTTTCGGGCGGCTCCTGCTGGTGGGGGTGGTCGCGCTCCTGGCGACGCAGGTCTTCATCAATATGGGGATGAACATCGGCCTTATGCCGATTACGGGGCTTACGCTTCCGTTCATTTCCTACGGCGGCTCCAGCCTGCTTGCGTCTTTCGTCGCGGTGGGTATTATGATGAACGTTGCGGTCCACCCTGTAATGGTGCTTTCCAGGGACCGCTTTTAGAGCCCCCGAAAAGCAGGTAATATGCTCACCGACGACGAACTCTCCCAACTGCTCCTCGGCGTTCAGAAACCCGGCCGCTACATCGGCGGCGAGACCAACTCCGTGCGTAAGCCCTTCGACGCGGCGGCGTTCCGGATGGCCCTGGCCTTTCCCGACATCTACGAAATCGCTATGAGCCACCAGGGGCTCCAGATTCTCTACGGCGTCGTCAACGCGCGCTGCGACTGCCTTGCCGAGCGGGTTTTTATGCCGTGGTTCGATATGGAGAAGGTGCTCCGCGAGAAGGATGTGGCGCTTTTTGCGCTCGAATCGCGCCGGCCGGTCGCCGAGTTCGACGTGGTGGGCTTTTCGCTCCAGTACGAGGTCTGCTACACGACGGTGCTCAAGATGCTCGATATGGCGGGGATCCCCCGCAGGCGCAGGGAAAGGCGCGCCGGGAATTACCCGCTTATCATTGCGGGCGGCCCGTGCGCGTTTAATCCCGAGCCGCTGGCGGACTTCGTCGACCTCTTTTTCGTCGGCGACAGCGAGGAGACGCTGGGCGAGTTTATCGACGTGTGGAAGGAGGAAAGCGGCGCCGGCCCCGAGGCGGTTGTCCGGGCGGCCGCACGGGGCATCAAGGGCATTTACGCCCCCGAACTTTTCACCGTTACGGATACCGCCGCAGCCGTGGAACAGGACGCAGGCGTGCCGGGTATGGTCGAGGCGGCCTATGTCAGGGACCTGGACGCGGCGTTTTACCCGACTGCTCCCGTCGTCGCGCTCGTGCAGGCGGTCCACGACCGCATCGCCCTGGAGGTGATGCGCGGCTGCTCGCGCGGGTGCCGCTTCTGCCAGGCGGGGATGACGAAAAGGCCCGTCAGGATCCGCTCGGTCGCAAATCTTCTGGACTTGGCCAAGGAGTCCTACCGGAATACCGGCTACGATGAAATCAGCTTGGTGAGCCTGGCCACGGGCGATTACCCGTTCCTCGAGGACCTCGCGCGCAGGCTTTCGCACCATTTCGCGCCTCTTAGGGTCGGGCTTGCCTTCCCGTCGCTTCGCGCCGACAAGGCGCTGGAGATAATCCCGAAGGTGATTTCCAATGTGCGAAAGACCACCATAACCGTGGCGGCCGAGGCCGGCACCGAGCGCTTGAGAACCGTCATAAACAAGGGCATCACCAAACAAGACCTGCTCACCGGCGTCGCAAGCGCCTTCCAGGAGGGCTGGAGCAGGGTGAAGCTTTATTTTATGGCGGGGCTTCCGACGGAGACGCTTGCGGACGTCGAGGCCGCGGCGCAGCTTGTCAGTGAAGTGATCGCAACGGGGAAACGGTTTCGCTCCTCGGTGCAGGTGACCTGCTCGGTGTCGCCGTTTATCCCGAAGCCTTCCACGCCGTTCCAGTGGGAGCCGATGGCTTCGCGCGCTTACCTGGAAGAGGCGCGGGAACTCCTTCGCGAGAGATTTCGCGGCAAGGCGGTCAGGATGTCCTTTCACAATATCGACAGGTCGCTTTTGGAAGCGGCCCTCGCGCGCGGCGGACGGGAGCTCGGGGCGGTCCTTGAAAAAGCGGCCGATGCCGGCTCGTTTCTGGATGCGTGGGACGAGGGGTTCGATTTCGACCTGTGGCGCCGGGCGTTCGAGTCGGCCGGCATCGATGTCGAGCAGTACGCCTGCCGCCGGCTTGCCACCGAAGTGCCTCTCGCCTGGGGCCACATATCCTCCGGCGTTTCGCAGGCGTATCTCCTGGCGGAGCTTGCCCTGGCTATGGAGGCCAGGGCCACCCCTGACTGCCGCGAAGCCGGTTGCCACGGCTGCGGCCTGGAGAGCGCCGACTGCCTGCTGGTGGAGCCGAGGACGGCGCGGTTTGACTAAAGAATGCCCACGAGGTGGTCGATTACTCTCAAGAGTCTCTTTGCGCGGGGACGGTCACTACCGGGAGGTTGGCTTTATGCGGCGCACACTGATGTTATTGTTGCCGGTGGCGGTTCTGGCCGCTGTTATTGGCTGTACCGGAAGTCCCCAGCCGCTGGCTGTTGCAAACGACGTCAAGGTCGAACCCCAGGCCGGCGATACGATCGAAGAGCGAAGCGAGTCGTACAAGGCCTCCATCGACGACGGGCAGAGCATTCTCGGCGACATCACCGCTCCTATGGAGCCCCGGTACAAGAGCCGTACGCCCGGCGAGCTCACGCAGGTGTCGTTCACCAGGGTCGGCGGCGACAACAGCGTGGACGCCTCGCCCGTTGAGGACCTGGTTGTCTTTTCGAGCGACCGGCATTCCCCCGACCACAACATCTACGTCAAGGCGCCTTCCGGCAAGACGGTTACGCAGAAGACTTTCGGGCCGTTTGACGAGATTCAGCCCTCGTTTTCGCCCGACGGAAAGCGCATCGCCTTCGCCTGCAACAAGAACGGCAATTACGACATCTGGATCGTGGAAACACACGCAAACGGCACGGAGGTCCAGGTGACCTTCGGCGACGAGGACGATCTGCACCCCTCGTGGGCGCCGGACGGGCAGTCCGTCATATACTCGGCATATTCGTCGCGCAGCGGGGAATGGAACATAATGCTTACGAATCTCCAGACC
>JAGHCE010000216.1 GCA_021160625.1 Planctomycetota bacterium
CTTCGTCATCCTTGAGGACGAGTTCGCGGCCGTCTCCGACCGGCTCATTGTCTGTACCGACGACGGTTCGTACGGAAGGAGTGGCTTTGTGACGGTGGCGCTTGCGGATCTCATCTCGTCTGAGAGCAAAATAGGCGAGGTCGTGGCCGTCGGGCCGCTGCCAATGATGCGCGCGGTCGCCGAGACAACGAGGCCATCCGGTATCAGGACCGTCGTCAGCCTGAACCCGATTATGGTCGACGGGACGGGGATGTGCGGCGGGTGCCGCGTGAGCGTGGGTGGAAAGACCTACTTCGCCTGCGTCGACGGGCCGGAATTCGACGCCCACCTGGTCGACTTCGACGAGCTCGCCACGAGGCTTGCCACTTACCGGGATGCGGAAAAGGAATCCTTCGATCGCTTCCGGCGGGAGCACAAGTGCTGCCTGGACTCCGTGGTGTAAGCGGTTCCCAAGGGGTCAGTTGAGGTATCCAAGGGCCTTGAGCTGCTCTGTGAGCCTTTTTTCCTCGTCGGTCAGTTCGACCTCGGCGGTCTCGCTTTCCTCTTTCCTGCCGAAGCGACGCTGCCACTTGGTGGCGGTCTGTGTGTGCTGGACGCCGTGCTTTCTTGCGAAGGCCGAACAGTCCCTCTTGAGCCGGGCCACCTCGGCGACAAAGGTCTCTCCATCGGCGTCGAACGCCGCCAGCTCGCCCGGGTCCTTCCCAAGGTCGTAGCGCTCCACGGCCAGGACCTCGCCTTTGAGGTTTCCCCTCACTATCGCTTCCTGGGAATCTTTTCTGACGACCTTGCTGAGCAGCCAGTGCTGGGAGGGCAGGAGGGAATGAAGCTCGGCAAAGATAATCTCGTCCCCGATGCGCGACGAGCCGGCCGCTATGCCTGCCAGCGGCCTGCCCATCGCCTCGCGGGCATTGTCCTGGGGGCATACGAGGTCCCTGATCGTCTCATAGATGTTTGCGTTGGAGACCCTGCCGGCGACGCGTGCGGGCCCGAGCCCCGGGCCCCTTATGATAAGCGGCACGCGGGTGACCTCCTCGTAAAGGCTGCGAGCGTGTCCCACGTGTGAGTGCTCGAAAAGTTCGTCGCCGTGGTCGGCGGTGAAGATAATGAGCGTATCCTCAAGGCCGACGGTGTGCGCTATGTTGTCAATCAGCTTTGCGATCATAACGTCAACGTAGTGAACCGCCTCGTCGTATATCTCGTTGAGCCGGCGCTCGTCCTGCGGTGTTACGTCCTTCCTGTCGACAGAAAAGACCTTTTTGATGAGCGTGCAATCATCGGCAAATATCTCTTCCGGGCTTCTGCCCTTTTTCTCGCTGCAGTAGAGCCCCGTGAATTTCCTCGGAGCCTCTCCCATCCACGGTTGGTGGGTCTCCATATAGTGTGCGTAGAGAAAGAACGGACGAAAGGGGCGTCGTATCAGGACATCTATGCCGTGATTGACCTTCGCGGCATCGGCGTAGGCGGGCTGGCCCCCGTCGGCGCGCTTGTCGGGCTGCAGGAAGGTGCAGCGGTCGAAGCCCTTGTGAAAACCGTACGTTTTCACCGGCGTGCCGTGCGTGTCGAGCGTAGGCGCCTCGGGGGCCACCCAGGGGTTCGTCTGGACCGCGTAGGTGGAATATCCGTGCCTTTTGAGCATATCACTGACGGTGTCGCAGTGTCTCGGTATGGTATCCTCCACGCGAAGGACGCCGTGGTACGGCGGATACGTGCCGGTGAGGATCGAGGCCATCGACGTCTTGGTCCAGGACGACGTCGCGTAGCATTCCTCGTAAACGAGCGATTCACAAGCCAGGGCATCCAGGTTGGGCGTTACGCTCTTACCGTTGCGCACGGCGCCCAGGCGGTCGGCCCTGAAGGCATCGGAGACGATGAGGACGATATTCTCGGGTTTCTTTCGGCCGAAAAGCCCCCGCAAGGAGGTGAAGCCGGCCGCCGCAGCCAGGGCGGTGCCACCCGCGATTTCCAGCAAGCCTCGTCTCGATATCCCTTTCGCCATTTTCCCGTCGCGGCCTCTCTTCAATCGCTCCCGTCCTACCGCCCCCGTAGGATTATATGCAATCCGGGGACGCATGGGGAGGGCAAATGACATCCCATACGGCCCTTTACGCGAATTCCAGACGGCCCCGGCCGATTCGAACCTCAGCTCAGCGGCCTTATAGGACGGTATTCGACGGGAGGCAGTAGGTTCAAGATCGCGGGCAGATTCGCGACCTTGATGCAGTCAAACTCGCCGTGAAGCGAGAGGGGATCGATAAGTATCCCGGTCATTCCGGCCCGGCGGGCTCCCGCTATGTCGATGGCGAATATGTCGCCGACGTAGACACAGTTTTGAGGGTCGGCTTCAGCGGCATCGAGGGCAAACCTGAAAATCCCGGTGCTCGGCTTTTCGATACCCACGACGGATGAGTCGATGATGCAGGTGAAATACGAGGAAAGGCCGTGCTTGTCGAGGAGCGGTTTCAGGCGCCCGTCGGTGTTCGAGATAACGCCGAGCATATATCCGCGCCGCAGGAGCTCGCTAAGCGTATGCTGGACGAAATCGGGTACGACCCTCCAGAGAACAGACGACCTGTGCTCCTCGACGAGGATGTTCGCGCAGTCACGGGTAAAGTCCTTCGGGATACCGGCAAGCTCCAGAACGCGGGAGAAGTAGGGCGGGAGGCGATGGGCGTCGGTGTGATATCTTTTCAGAAGCGCCATATGGGTGGCTTCGTACGCCGCGACGGACTGACCGTAAAAGAGCCTGTCCTCGTCGATGTCCCAGCCGTCCGATGCGAGCCTTTCGGCTATCCAGGCGAGGTCGAGGTAGACGAGTGTGTTTCCCGCGTCGAAAAAAACGGTTCTGACCTCGGCCGGGATGGGCCCGCCGCCTGGAATGCTGAATGCCCCTTCAACCATCCGGTCTATCCTCTGCCTTCGACACCGACTGCATTTAAAGCCCCCGTTCGCACCCGCTTTGCCCTTCCAAAAGCGCGGCGCCGGTTCAGACTATCCTCGCCGTGAGGTTGAAGAGATTCATCACCTCGTTTACCGAATCCCCGCGAATGACCATCCGGCGCGCCCCGGCCGCCTCGATCCCCGGCACTAAGCTGCTGCGTTCGACGGGGTCCGTGGAGGAAAACTCGACCACGAATTCAATCGGCGGCTCGAACCGAAGCGCCGTGATGTCGTCTGCTACCGACAGCGCCTCGCGCGCCTTTTCCCGGATCAGTTCCTGTGCGGCCTGCGGCGAAAGGGAAACCGCGCCGAACCTGTGATAGCCTTCCTTGACCGGGGCGGTGACAACCCCTTCGACCAGGTCCTCGGCCTCCCGGCAGGCCGCCTGGTCCCCGGCGACGAAGACGAGCGGCGTCTTGTATTCGCCGAAGAGGCTCGCTAAGTGCCCTATCTCGCCGACGCGGGTGCCGTTTAGCCAGGAGGCGACGTAGGTCTTGTTCGCGTAGGAGTGCGAGAGCACCCCCCGCTCGGCATCGGCCATTGCGTGAAAACCCACGAGCATCAGGCAGTCAAAACCCTCCTGCGCGATCTCGTAGAACGCCACGCCCAGCGCCAGCTTCGCCCGCTGGTCGAATTGGTTCTGGTGACCGCGAAAAGTTCCCTTGTGCCCCTCAACAATGACTACTTCCTCGGCGCCCGCGTCGAAGGCGGCCTCGGCCGCGGCGTTGATCTCGCCGACGAGCCTCCCGGAGGCCTCCCGAAAGGCGCCCGTGGTGTCGCGTGGGTCGCACGTGGCCCACGAGGTCACGCCTCCTACGCCCTCTAAATCGGTCATTATCAGTACACTGGTTCCCTCTGCCATAATCTTGCTCCTTTCCAAGAGGCGGCGATTATGGAGAATACTAAAGTCGGCAAGCGCGGCTGTCAAAGGTAAAGCGTCGCGCGGCGGGCGCGGCCGGGAAAATATCCCCTTCACAAGATCGCGCCTTTTGCCGACCATAGACTGGTGCGGGGGGAACTGTCGTGAGGGAAGCGTTTCGAATATGGATACCGTAAGCCTCAACGGCGGCTCAGTCGAAGCCGACAGAGAGTTTTTCGAGGTACTTGTCGGGTTGAAGCTCGATACGCTGCGCGGCGTTTTCAAATACGCCGGCGAAGGGTACATCCGCACCCATGCCAACAGGGACAATTTCCACCTCGTCGGACACATAGGCGAGCGCTCGTATGATTTCTTCCTGAAGCGCCACCGAGGCTTCGAGATGAAGGAGGCGCTCAAGCTCCTGATGTCGCGGTCGCCTTTTATGACGGCCGGCCGCCGCGAGTGGCAAAACATCGCCCGCCTCGAACGCCTCGGCATATCCGCCGCGCGGCCGGTGGCCTTCGGCGAAAGACGCTTCTGGTTCCTGGAGGTGGAAAGCTTCCTCATAACCGAGAACATCGCCGGCGGGACGCCGATGGACGATTACCTTGCCAGGCGCTTTTCCGGAGACCTCTCCAGGGAGATGCTACGCGAGAAGCGCGCGCTTCTC
>JAGHCE010000116.1 GCA_021160625.1 Planctomycetota bacterium
GATATTCGTCGAAGTACATACCGCCAGAGCCGGCTGCCGTTCGCGCAAGGGCGAGAACAAACCGGAGGTTCTCCTCCTTCAGGATAAAACCGTTCGAAAACATCGCCGCGCTCGACGAGATTAACACCGTGCCCCTGCCGCGCGGCACCTGGACCACGTAGGGGCTCCCGCTGGACGTGTAAAGCGGCAGGAAGGCCGCCCGCTTGGTGAAAATAAGCGGCTCGGCGCCCTCCTCCACCGCGAGCCTCGCCGCCGACCGATTGGCCGCAAGCGGCAGGGCCGCATCAAGCGTCTTCGTGCCGGGCTGCCCTTTCCAGAATGCGTCGGCATCCTCTTCGGTATCTTGTGCCCCCGCCTCCACGCCCAGTTGTGACGCCAGTTGGGAGCCCGAACGGTTGCTGCGTTCGAGTCCAGGAGAGAGCACAACGAGCGTGTGGCCGCGACTGACCCAGCCCATCACGGCCTTCGTCTCGGCCTCGGAAATCGCACGCAGGCTCGGCCACCCCACAACGAGCGTCCCCACCGGCGAACCTGCAAGGTCATCGAAACTCTTCGACCACCTCCCGCAGGGCACGTCGAGCCGGCCCAGAAGCTCGTAGAAACCGGCAAGACCCCAGGGGCCCCTGCCGTATGTTGAAGGATAGGAGCTGGAGGAGATTGTTCTTTCATCGTGCGAGAGCCACCCCGCCACGATTACGACGGCAAAGGCTCCCGCCAGGAAGATAGCAAACTTCAGTCTGTCCCTGCTGAAAATCCCTGTATCCTTTCTAGAAAAGCGCCCGTTTCCCCGTCAAAGGCGTTCACATCGTCCAGGGTGCATCTCTCTGCGCTGTAACACTTGCGGTTGTACCGCCGCACTATCGCCGTAAGCTCGCGCGTTGCTTCACGGTCTTTTGAGCGGCCGGAAAACTCCCGAACATACTCCCGGTTGGTGAGGCTCCTGTCGTAGGCGGCCAGCTTGGCCTGCTCAATCTCTGAGAGCAACGCCAGGAAAACCTGCCTGAACGCACCCCTGAAGTCGCCGCGCTCAATGCACGCGGCCGCTTTCTTCCTGTGCTCTCCGGGGGAGTCGAAGAGCCTGCCGAAGGAAGGCCCGCTTGGAGTCGATGCGCGCTTGCGGGGTCGCAAGCGTTCCAGGACCAGCCTGGTGATAAAAACGGCGAGAATCATCAGGACTATCGTCAGGATGACCAGGAGATAAATCTGTGAGAAAAACCGCACGGCGCCGCCCGACTGGCCGAACCAGTTCATAATCTTTTCAATCCATCGGGATATCTTCCGCATAATGAGGGCGGCCCACGGCGGCTTTCTCGGCACAAGGTCGTATTTTCCGGAGGCGAATATCTCTTCGAGACGGTCTCTGGCCTGTCCGCTTGAGATCGTATCCGGCCCGGAAGATGTCTCCGCAGGCGCAAGCGCCGCGGCCGCGTGGAGGTTGGCGGCAAGGTTCGAAAGCCTCTCGATGGTTGCCTGCTTATCCGGCGCCTCGGCCAGCGCCCGAGTCCCCGGAAAGAATCCTCCGCCCATCTCCCGGCACTCCCCGCAGAGCGCGCGCACATCCTGGCGACACTGCGAGAGTCCATCCGATTGGATACGGTCGGCAAGCCCTTCGGCACGTTCGATGAGCCGGTCGATTCGGGAGGGGCCGCCGGGCACCTCCGCTGGGGTTGCTGTCACCGGGCCACAGGCGAAAAAGGCCGCCAGAAAGAGGCAGATTACCGGGAAACAGGACCTACGGGTTATCAAGACCCACCTCTGAGGCCGCAGGTGTCTGGGAAAGCGACTGCGCCATCATTTCAAGGTCGAACCCCTCGAAGCGTATCCTGATGTCGTAATAGAGAAGCACCAGCGGTATCGTGAAGATGGGGGCAACAGCCGCACCGAGAAGCGTCTGCAACGCCCCAAGTGCAAGCTCCACGGCGACCGGGACGGCCGCCATCGCCTCCGGAGTGAAGACCTGGCCGTTACTGTAGTAGTATTGTACGGCCAACGTGGGAATCGTCATTATGAAGCTCACTGCCATGTTCAAGGCAAACATAATGAGCAATATGATGGCGGCCTTGGAACTGTTCGACCGAAAGCTCCAGAAGCCCTTTTCGGTCTTGACCCGCATAAGCTCCTTGCTGCGACCCATCGCCGCCGTGGCCTTCTTCTCCTCCAGAACGACCACCACCGTCGTCAGAAGAAAACAGAAGTAGAAGTAAATCCCCGGTATCAGGAACAGCATAAATCCCAACCCGACCACTATTGCGACCAGGAGACCGGCCCATATGAGCGTGGGCAGCCTGCGTACAATACCTCGGTAGGCCTCCACAGTGCTGATCCTGCGGCCCAGAAAACGCTGTGAAACCGCCAGAGTAAGGGCCCCTTGTCCAAGCGGCGTTATCACAAGAGCCACAAGAATCGTCATGAGCGAGAAGGCCATCGAGAGAATCACCTTGACACCCACTTGAGCAGGATCGCCGACCTCGGTGCTCTGAAAACCTCTCTGCAGAATCAAGAGCGGCTGATTGACCACGAACATCAGAACATACACGACGAGAAGTATGCCGAAAAACGTGCTGAAGTTGCTCCGGTAGAGCTGGATGCTCCTGTCGAGTATTTCCCCTATGCCCATAGGGCGCAGGTCCGTAAATTCCTGGCTCATTGCCCCTCCTTCGAAAACACAGCGCCGATCGGACCGCCTGTACGCAGTATGCCTCGGCGGCATTCCGGCCGGTAGCATAACGCAGTTCCGGAAAATTGCAAGGCTCGTGATTGCGACGTGGGAAGAGGCAAACCCCACGCAGAACAAGTATCAGCACGGCGGTATCGTACACAGCCATAATCACTGGTGAACAAGCCGCCAGTGCCACATAGCCATGTAAGGTGCGCCCTCCACGGCGGGTAAACTTTAGCGCACGCGGAATACTGCACGGCGGGTGAAATTTATACGCCGGTGGTGCGGCATATCGAGGGTGGCCGACAATTCCTCATCCGTAAGTGTATAATGGCCTGGGATTTCTGGACAGTTGAATAAGGTGGATTTGCCGATAGGATCGCAGGGCGATCAGGATGCGAATCCATGCAAAGGAATTTCACGGCCCAGTTCAAGGCCCGTTGCGCGTTGGAGGCGACCCGAGGCGAGGAGGCCTTATCAGCTCTGTGGCGCGGCCTTGTCTGTTGCCGCGCGGGCCAGAAGGCGCGTTGAGTCGAGAGTCGGCAAGGGGCAGTCGTTTGGGTCCACCAGGAGCGGGATTTCCGTGCAGCCCAGGACAACCGCGCGGCAGCCTCGCTTTTTGAGGTTAGCAATGACGATGTTGAAATACAGCCGCGATTTCTCGGTGAATTCCCCCTTCACCAGCTCGTCAAAAATGATCCTGTCTATCTCGCGGCGATCGCTTTTCTCAGGGGTCAGGCAGGTAAGGCCGAAATCCGCACAGGGTCCCGAATAGACCGGGCCCTCCATAAGGTATTTCGTGCCGAGGACGCCGAGGCGCTTGAGGCTTCTGCGCTTGGCCTCGCCGGCGACGACGCGGGCGATGTGAAGCCAGGGAATCGGCGACTCGGCCGCTACGAACTCGAAGGCCTGGTGAATGGTATTGTCCGGGCAGATCGCGAAGTCCGCGCCGGCATCGGCGACCTTCCGGGCCGATTGGAGCATAAGCCTGCCGACGCCTTCCCAGTTTCCCGCCACGACAAGGTCCATATACCGCGAAAGCGGGTAGGTGTGCATCGTTATTTCGGGATGATTGTGCTTGCCCATCCTGCCGGGCGCCTCGGCGCAGATAGTCCGGTAACAAAGCGCCGCCCCTTCTGCGCTGCAGGCCACGATTCCGATGTGTTTCGCCATATCCCCTGTCTTCTCCTGAAAGGCCGCCAGCCCTTCTGCTCGGATTATCCCCCCGCCCTGGTCAGGTATATGTTGGAAAGGCCCGTGTAATCGGTAGTGAATACGACGTGCTCATCCCCGGGGCGAAACTGCGGGTGGGGGTGGCAGCCTTGAGTCTTCCACGACGAGCCGTGGTAGAAGAGCGGTTCGAAAACAACCTTGTCATCGTAAAGCCGCAGGAGCGCCACCGATTCATCTTTCGATTCCCTGGCGCC
>JAGHCE010000006.1 GCA_021160625.1 Planctomycetota bacterium
CGGCAGTCATTACCGGGCGGGCGGACTTCCAGGCGCAGGCGTTGCTGCCGTGGGTGATGTGCTTCGGCAAGGCCCGCATAGAGTTCCTGAAGCCGAGTCTCGGCGAGGCGATGGCCGTGGTGATAACGAGCGAGACCGGTAGGTTCATCTTCGTCTGTATGCCGAAGGTGGACGTGGTCCACGTTTCGAACCTGCGATTCGTCGGCCGGTGGGGGCTGTTCGAATACGAAGGCGAGAGGCTCGTTAGGGCCTGGGCCGCCGATGCCTGGGCCTTTGAAGCAAACGGCCGCCGGCTCTTCACCCGGTTCGACGGCAAGGGCATCGGCCTCATCCACGATGCGCTCTCCTGAAGTGCTCCGCCTGCCGGTACACAGTCGCGCGCAAACCCTCGCGGCGTCCGATCTGCCGCGCCCCTGGCAAGAGAAATGGCGGAGGGGGAGGGATTCGAACCCCCGGTAGGCGTTAACCCACAGCGGTTTTCAAGACCGCCGCCTTAGACCGCTCGGCCACCCCTCCGCGGATGCCGCTTTCGAAAAAGCATTATACCGCCGCCGAGGTCCCCTTGCCAGAACAACGGCCAAACTCCGTCCCAAGCGACTCCAAGCCGTGCTACAGTCGTGCAGGGGGTGGCTTCAAGATGTTTTTCCGCAGATTACGCAGATTGCGCAGATTTGCACAGGACAAAGAGAAGGGAAAGAGGAAAAAAAAGGGAAAGAAGGGTATAATACTCCCCGGAAACTGGACCAGGTCTTAAGGTGGAAGCGGGTAGCCCCGATTACTTGTAATCGGGGTTCGCCGAAGGCGAACAAGAGGCATAAATCAAAGGCTGACGGCGCCGTCCATACTTCTGCGGGAATAGAGCACGCTGGCGGGCCGTTTGTCGCCACCTCTTGACCGCTTCGCAACACCGCTAACTTGTTACCGGTGCCACCCGCGACAATACAGTCGTGTAGGGTGCGGCTTGCCGCACGCGGAATAAATGCTGGCGGACAAGAATGTCCACCCTACCCATTGGCTGCAATCGCGCCGGGGGACTACTCGTCCTCGTCGAAGTCGCCTTCGTTGTCCTCGCCGAAGTCGTCGCCGAGAGAGTCTTCGAGGTCTTCGAGCGATATGTCGATGTGTGGCGCGAGAGTCCACTTGCCGGCCTCGTTGAGGACGTCCTCGGCGACGTATATGGGCGCATCTTCCTGGACGGCGACGACCAGTGCGTCGCTGGGCCGCGCATCAATCCTCACGCTTTGGCCGTCCCGGCCGACGACAAGGCGCGCGTAGTATGTATTGTTCTTGAGCTCGGTGACGACCACCCGCTCCAATCTGCCGCCAAGGTCGTGGATGACGTTGGCGACGAGGTTGTGCGTCATCGGCCTGGGCGGGTTGAAGCCCTTGACGCGGTCGCGCAGTGCGTTTGCCTCGAAGAAACCCACGATTACGGCAAAGGCCCGGCCGCCGTCCTTTTCCTGGATCCAGATGACCTGGCCGTCCTGCTTTTCGTTGATGATTATCTTCGAGATTTGGCATTCAACTTCGCGCATATCCGCTACTCCGGGGTCTGCACGGTATTATCCCCGCCGCAGGGCCGGCAGTCAAGCAAAGCCGGAGGTCTTCGACCCCTCTTTGCTAAGGGAGCCGCAGACGTTGTCTGCGGCAATCCTCTGACCTTCTGCAGGCGAGGCGTGCCTCGCCCCTTGCGAGATTCATTCCGCTTGCGGCAAGCCGCAACGTCGCTCGACACATTCCTTGGGACAGTTACGGCGGCCTCAGCAGGCAAGGTCATTGAGGTTGGCCTCAATCTTTTCGACCTCTTCGAGCATCGCCTTGTGGCGCTCGCGCTCGCGCTCGACTATCTCACCGGGAGCCCTCTCCACAAAATCTCGGTTGGCCAGCTTGCGCTCGACTGCATCGAGGCCCTTGCGGGCCTTTTCAATGCGGGCTTCGAGGCGCTTCTTTTCGGCCTGGTTGTCGATTAGGCCCTCAAGCGGGACGAAAAGATCCAAGCGGCCTACGACCTCGGCGGCCGATGCCGGGGGTTTTTCGATGGAGGCGCCAACCGTCAGGGTCTCGATATTGGCAAGGTTCCTGATGAAATTTTCGTGGGCGCTGACAATTTCCAGCGGCCCGCGGGCGGCGGGTGCGGCATCGGCGTCGGCGTGGGTGGTGGTGACGGCGTCGATCGGCCTTCGCTCGCCGAGGTTGAGCTTGCTGCGGATGTTCCTTACCGCCCGGACCAGGTCCATAACAAGCGGCATATCCTCTTCGGCCTGGGCGTCGCGCGGGTACCAGTCGGCATTGGGCCAGGCGGCAAGGCTTGCCGTTTCACCCGAGGGCCTCTCTTCGAAAAGCCCCCTCTCGGGCACGAGCTCGCCGAGGTGGTGCCATATTTCTTCGGTGATGAACGGGACAAAGGGGTGCAATATCCTCAAGAGCCCGTCGAGGGCGGCGGCCAGGACCTTCTGGGCCGAGCGCTTTCTGCCGGGGTCTTCTCCGTAGAGGCGCGGTTTTATCGCCTCGAGGTACCAGTCGCACAGGCTGTGCCAGGCGAAGTCGTACAAAAGATGCGCGGCCGCGTGGAAGTGGTAGCCCTCCAGCGCCGTGGTCAGCGCCTCGACGGTCTGCGAGAGGCGGCTCAATATCCAGCGGTCCTCGAACTCGAGGTCTTCCGGCTTCAAGGGAGAGGTGTCCTCGATCTCTTCCAGGTTCATAAGGGCGAAGCGCGCGGCGTTCCAGATCTTATTGGCGAAGTTGCGGCCCATCTCGAAACGCGTGGGCGAGAGCTTGACGTCCTGGCCCTCGGCGGTCAACAGCATAAGAGACAGCCGCATAGCGTCAGCCCCGTACTCGTCTATTATTTCGAGAGGGTCAATGCCGTTGCCGAGGGACTTCGACATCTTGCGCCCCGTCTCATCGAGGACGGTGGCGTTTATGTAGACGTCGTGGAAGGGCACGCCGTCGCAAAGGTGCAGCCCCATCATCACCATCCGCGCAACCCAGAAATAGATGATGCCTCGATCCGTGACGAGGACGTCGGTGGGGTAATAGTAGTCGAGGTCGGCGGTCTTGTCGGGCCAGCCAAGCGTGGAAAAGGGCCACAGTGCGCTCGAAAACCACGTATCGAGGACGTCCTCGTCTTGGCGGATATTCTTCGAACCGCACTTCGGGCAGTCGGACGGGTCCTCGCGCGCCGCGAAGACCTCCCCGCAGTCGTCGCAGTACCACGCCGGGATCCGGTGCCCCCACCACAGCTGCCGGGATATGCACCAGTCGCGGACGTTCTCGAGCCAGGAAAGGTACACCTTTTGCCAGCGCCGGGGGTTGAACATGACGCGGCCGTTCTCGGCGGCCACAATCGCCGGCTCGGCAAGATCCTTCATCCGGACAAACCACTGCTCGGAAAGGTACGGCTCTATGACGCTCTTGCACCGGTAGCAATGGCCGACCGAGTGAACGTGGTCCGTTATCTCGTCGAGAAGCCCCTCGTCGGCGAGCCACCTGACCAGGTTCTCGCGGCATTCGAAACGGTCCTGGCCCTGGTAGTCACCCGCATCGGCCGTCATCCGGCCGTCCTCTCCGATTACCGTCACCGAGGCCAGGCCGTGACGGCGGCCTATCGCAAAGTCGTTGGGGTCGTGGGCGGGGGTCACCTTGACGGCGCCGGTTCCAAACGCGGGGTCCACGAACTCATCGGCGACTATGGGGATTTCGCGGCCGATAACCGGCAGGATGACCATCTTGCCGACGAGGCCCCTGTAACGCTCGTCATCGGGGTTCACGGCCACGGCGGTGTCGCCCAACATCGTCTCCGGACGGGTCGTCGCCACGATAATGTGCCCGGAGCCGTCGGAGAACGGATACTTGATGTGCCACAGGTGACTCTGGAGGTCGTCGTGCTCGACCTCGTCGTCGGAAAGGGCGGTACCGCACCGGGGGCACCAGTTTACGATGTAACTGCCCCGGTAAATGAGCCCCTCATCAAAAAGTCTCACAAACGCCTCGCGCACGGCCTTCGAGAGCCCCTCGTCCATCGTGAAGCGCTCGCGCTGCCAGTCACAGGAGCAGCCTATGCGCTTGAGTTGGCGGATGATGGTGCCGCCGTACTCCCGCCTCCAGCGCCAGGTCCGCTCGAGGAAGGCCTCGCGGCCGAGCTTTTCGCGGGAGGAGCCCTCTGCGGCGAGCTCCTTTTCCACCACGTTCTGGGTGGCGATCGAGGCATGGTCGGTGCCCGGGAGCCACAGGGCGTTGTAGCCCTGCATCCGTCGCCAGCGCATCAGGACGTCCTGGTAGGTATTGTTCAAGGCGTGGCCCATATGCAGGACGCCGGTGATGTTCGGCGGCGGTATGACTATGGTGTAGGGTGTCCTGTCATCGGGCTCCACGTGAAAAACGTTTTCCTTAAGCCATCGGGCTGACCAACGCTCTTCGACACGCTGCGGGTTGTAGACCTTGGAGAGGGGTTCGCCCATCGTTCAGCAAGCCTCCTCTTTCATCAGCTTATACTCGATGCTGTCGGCAAGCGCCTGGTAGGACGCCTCGATGATATTTTCGGAAACGCCCACGGTGCCCCAGCGGTCGCAGCGGTCCTGGCTCTCGATGACGACGCGGACCTTGGCGGCGGTCCCGGCGCGGGGGTTGACGACCCTGACCTTGTAGTCCACCAGGTGCATTCCCTTGAGCGCCGGGTAGATGTCTTCGAGGGCCTTTCGCAGGGCGCCGTCGAAGGCGTTTACCGGGCCGTCTCCTTCGGCGGCGGTGTGGCGTTTCTGGTCGCCAACGCTTATCTTGACCGTCGCCTCGGTTACGGGCAGCCCTTCGCGGTCGCGCGTTACCGTTACGCGAAAGCCCTCCATCTCGAAGAACTTCTCGTACGTTCCGGCCAGTTTCTTTACAAGCAGGGCGAAGCTTCCGTCGGCCGCCTCGAACTGGTAACCCTCGTTTTCCAGGCTCGCCACCTGCTTGAGGATCTTGCCGGTGAGGTCCTTGTCGACGGCGAGGCCGAGCTGCTGGAGTTTCTTCTGGACGTTGGCCGTGCCGGAAAGCTCGGAGATGACGATGTGGCGCTCGTTGCCGACGGACTCCGGCTCGATGTGCTCGTACGTGCGCGTGTCCTTGGCGACGGCGTGCCCATGCATCCCGCCCTTGTGCGCAAACGCCGAGGGGCCGACGAAGGGCTGGTTGGCCGGCATAATGAAGTTGGCCATCTCCCAGACAAAACGCGAAACCTCGGTGATTTTTCTCAGGTCCTCGCGCGGCAGCACGTCGCGGCCCATCTTGAGAACGAGGTTGGGCAGGACGGCCGTGAGATCCGCATTACCGCAGCGCTCTCCCATTCCGTTTATCGTGCCCTGCACCATCGTCGCTCCGGCCTCCACCGCCGCCAGCGAACTGGCCACGGCGACGTTGCCGTCGTTGTGGCAGTGAATCCCCGCCGGCGTTGGGAAGCGCGAGGTGACCTCCTGCATTATCTCGGCGATCCGCGCAGGCAGCCCGCCACCGTTCGTATCGCACGGGACGATCCAGTCCGCCCCCCCCTCAACGGCCGCCGCCAACGTGGCAAGCGCATAGTCGGCGTCGGCCTCGTACCCGTCGAAGAAGTGCTCGGCGTCAAAGATGACCTCCAGGCCCGCCTCCTTGAGGAAACGCACCGAGTCGGCTATCATACTGAGGTTTTCATCGAGTGAAACTCTCAAGACATCGGTGACGTGGAAGTCCCAGGATTTACCGACCACGGCCACGGCCTTGGCCCCGGAAGCGACCATCGCAGAGAGTGTTGAATCGTCTTCCGCACGGTTCTTGGCGCGCCTGGTCATCCCGAAGGCAACTATCCGGGCGTGCTTTAGATTCATATCCTTTACGCGCCGGAAGTATTCCTCGTCCTTCGGGTTCGAGATGGGGAATCCCCCCTCGATGTAGTCGACGCCGAGCCAGTCGAGTTTCTCGGTTATGGCCAGCTTGTCCGTCAGGGAGAGGCTCACGCCCTCCATCTGGGTCCCGTCGCGAAGCGTCGTATCGTAGATTTTTACATCACTCATTTCTTCATTCCTTCTATACGAGAATGGCCGCAGGACACGGTTTCACGGGGAGGGGGCACAACGGCTAAACAGTACCCCGCCCGACACACTGCAGCTCAGTATCACTCCTCCGGCAGGCCTTCGGACAAGCGGTTCTTATATGAGCAGCGTTCAATTGTCTACGCTGGCGCCTTCTCAAGTTCAAATGCCCGGTGAATGGCTCTCAGGGCCCGCTGTGCCGATGCCTGGTCGATCACGACGGATATCTTTATCTCGCTCGTGGAGATCATCTGGATGTTGATGCCCTCGGCGGCCAGTACCGAGAACATCTTCTCGGCGACGCCCGTATGGCTTCGCATCCCGATGCCTACAACGGAGAGCTTCGCGATGTTGTCGTCGACCTCCACGCGCCCGGCGTCGAGGTCCTCGGTCAGTGCCACGGCCACTTCGCGCGCCTCGGCCAAGTCGCTCATCGGCACCGTAAGGCTCATATCCGCAAAGCCCGAGGCGCTTATGTTCTGGATGATCATATCGACGTTGATCTTCCTGGCCGCAAAGCCGCCCAGGACCGCAGCCGCCACGCCCGGCCGGTCCGGCACGGCGCGCAGGGTTATCTTGGCCTCCGCCTCGGAAACCGCCGCACCGCTTACCACTATGCCTTCCATCTCCGGGACCTCCCTGACAATGTAGGTGCCCTCGCTGTCGCTGTAACTGGGCCTGACGTGTATCGCAACATTATACTTGTTGGCGAACTCGATCGACCGCGCCTGCATCACCCGCGCGCCGAGGCTCGCAAGCTCCAGCATCTCGTCGTAGCTCAGGCGCTCTATCTTGCGCGCGTCCGGGACGAGCCTCGGATCGGCCGTGTAGACCCCGCCCACGTCGGTGTATATCTCGCAGACGTCGGCCTTGAGAACCCCAGCAATCGCCACCGCCGTCGTGTCACTGCCGCCGCGGCCGAGGGTGGTTACGTTGAAGTTCTCATCGACGCCCTGAAACCCGGCGACAATCGCGATTTTCCCCGCATCGAGCGCCTCGATTATCCGCGTGGGGTCGATGTTCTTTATCTTCGCCTTCGTGTGGAAAGAATCGGTCACTATCCCGATCTGCGCGCCCGAAAAGGATATCGCCTCTTCCCCCAGCGCGTCGACCGCCATCGCCATAAGCGCCACGGACTGCTGCTCGCCCGTCGAGAGGAGCATATCCATCTCGCGCCTCGGCGGGGCGGCGCTTACCTCGTGCGACAGGGCGACGAGCTCATCGGTGAGATCTCCCCGCGCCGACACGACCGCGATGATGCTGTTGCCCTCGCGCTTCGCCCTGACGATCCGCTCGGCCGCCAGGCGGATTTTGGCCGCGTCGGCGACCGACGTCCCGCCAAATTTTTGTACTATCGTTCCCATTGTCCGGCGTCACCCGATAAATGTCCTGACCAGATCCGGCCCGTTTTCAAACCGCACGCCTCCGGCCGCAGCCGCCTCGGAAAAACATTCCCCCGGACGCTCCTCGATGCCGCTGCCGCACATTGCAAAGGGCACAGGCTCGCCCCCGTGCGCGCCCGAAGATACAAGCGTATAGTGGTCCGACATTACGAGCATCCGGAAGCCGTCGACGTGCGCCGCCTCCTCAAGAAGCGGCCCCACAACGCACCTGTCCACGTTTTCTATCGCCCGAATCTTGTTCTCGGCGTCCTGAGCATGGCTGGCCTCGTCAGGGGCTTCGACGTGAACGAGGACGAGGTCGAAGTCCTTGAGCGCCTCGGCCGCGGCGTCGGCCTTGCCCGAGTAGTCCGTATCATAATACCCCGTGGCCCCCGGCACGACAATCCTTTCCCACCCCGACAGCGCGCATATCCCGCCGACAAGGTCCACCGCCGTTATCACCGCGGCCCTTATGCCGTACTCTCGGCTAAAGCGTGGGAACCGGCTCGCCCGGCCCTCGCCCCACAGCCAGATGTCGGTTGCCTCGCCCTTGCCCTCGGCGCGCCTCACGGTGTTTACCTCGTGGGTCGCCAGGACATCACGGGCCGCATCCATAAGCCTCCCGAATACGCCTGCGTCGCGCCCGGAGGGCAGGTACGCCGAGACCTCTTTGCCCGCGATGTCGTGCGGCGGCGTCGTGGCGACCTCCAGGTCGCCGGCGCCTCTCAATACCAACAGGTTGCGGTAGCTCTTGCCGGGGAAAAACTCCACACCCGCGCCGCCGACCGCCTCCCGCAGGCTCTCCACCAGCCGCCCGGCCTCCTCGTTCGAAATGTGCCCCGCACTGTAATCGGCCATCCTGCCGCCGGCTATGGTCACGAAGTTGCAGCGTGCCGCCCAGTCACCTCCCGAAAGGGTGATGCCGATGCCGGCCGCCTCGAGCGGCGCACGGCCGGTGTAGTACTTTTCGGGCGCACAGCCGACTATGCTCATTATCGCAACGTCGCTGCCGGCCTTGAAACCCTCCGGAACCGTCCGGACCGTGCCGATGGTCCCCTCGCGGGCGACCAGGTCCATATTCGGTATCTCGGCGGCCTCAAGCGGCGTCCTGCCTCCAAGCACCTCAAGCGGATGATCAGCACAGCCGTCCGATATCACGATTACGTATTTCACAGCGTGCTATTCCTCCTCCCGCAGGAGAACGCTCTTGCCCGTAACGATGTCAAGCCGCCCAATCTGCAAAAGGGCCTTCTGTACGGCGCCTTCGGCAGCCTCGTGCGTGATTATCACCACCGGCACCGACTGTCCCTCGCGCCTTCCCTTCTGGATGGCCTGGGCTATGCTTATGCCCTCTTGCCCCAGGACGCCCGCAATGCCGGCCAGCACGCCGGGCCTGTCGATGGCCTGGAAACGGATGTAGTACCTCGCCAGCATCCGGCTCATAGATTTCACGCCCAGAACCCCGCGCGGCTCTCCGAAGGAAAGCGTCCCCGCCCTGCCCGTCGCCACGTCGATAAGGTCCGCCACTACGGCGCTTGCCGTCGGCCAGCGGCCCGCGCCCTGCCCGTAGAGCATCGTCTCGCCCGCGTACTCGCCCTCAACGTAAACCGAGTTGAACACACCGTCCACGTGCGCGAGCGGATGAGCGTCCTTGACGAGACAAGGGTGCACCCTGAGGCCCACCTCTTCGCCGCTTTTCTTCGCAACGGCCAGAAGTTTCACCCGGTAGCCCAGCTGTGCGGCATACTCGATGTCGACCGTCTCCAGACCGCTGATGCCCTCGCAGTAGACCTCGTCGAGTCCGAAGTCCTCGCCGAAGGCAAGCCTCGCTAAGATAACGATCTTGTGCGCACTGTCGGTGCCGCTTATGTCGAGTGTCGGGTCCGCCTCGGCATAGCCCCTGGCCTTGGCCCCGGTAAGGGCGTCCTGGAAGCCGACGCCTTCGCGCGACATCCGCGTCAGGATGTAGTTGCAGGTGCCGTTTAGAATCCCGACAATCCGGCGGATGTTGTCCCCCGCGTACGCCTCGCGCAGCGTCCGGATAATCGGCACCCCTCCGGCAACCGACGCCTCGAAACCCACGACAACGCCGTTCTCGCGCGCAGCCTTGAATATCTCGGTCCCGTGCTCGGCCAAGAGCGCCTTGTTAGCCGTCACAACGTTCTTTCCGGCCGACAACGCTCCCAAAACAAACTCCCGGGCGTAGCCGGTCCCGCCGATTACCTCGACCACGGTCTCTATCGACGGGTCTTCGATGAGATCGCAGGCGTCACCGATGACCTTTTCCGGCGGCACCCCGGCCTCGGCGGCCTTGACGGCGTCTTTTTCGGCCGCCTTGGCAATGACAATCTCCACACCCGTACGCCGCGCGATGGACTCCCTGCCGGCCTCCAGGATCGACACAACGCCTCCGCCGACCACGCCGAGACCGGCTATCGCGACAACGTGTTTCTTAGCCTCGTTCATCACCCGCCCCTCGTACACCCAACCCGTCACCACGACCGGCGCCAAAAGACTGAAATATAACCTTTCGCGGCCAATATGCAACCGCCTTTGCCGTCCATAACTGTCCCAAGGAATGTGGGGATGTTTTGGCAACGCCCGCGAGCCCCATGGCAGGAAGGAGGCGAAGCCCTCCGGAAGGTCGGTTGATTGCCGCAGACAACGTCTGCGACCCCCTTAGCAAAGAGAGGGTGAAGCCCTCCCGCGGCAGCGACGCGGCACACATACGGCGTCGGCTCTTGCGGTCAGTGCTGTGCGAGAAACGCCACCGAGACCGCCGCAAACGCGATGCAGGCCGTTTCCACTCGAAGCGTCGTGGGGCCGAGCCGGCACTCCGCAAAACCCGCTGCGGCCGCGGCCTCGTACTCTGGTGCCGTCAGTCCTCCTTCAGGCCCGACGAGAAAGACCGCCTCATCGAACGGCCACCGGCTTTCCAGCGTCTCGATAATACCGACGCCGCTTTCGGGCGAACCCACGAGGCCAAGTCCCCGGGAATGCGCCCCCAGGAACTCGGCAAGTCCGACCGGCTCTGCGATCTCCATAAGCGTGGAAGCCCCGCTCTGCTTGGCTGCCCCTATCGCCAGGCGCTCGAAGCGCCGGTGCCTTGCCGACCGGTTGCATCGCACCCTGGGGGTGCTCCTGGCGAACTCCACCGGCACGAACCGGGCCACGCCGAGCTCGGCACACCTGGCCACCAGGACGTCCTCGCGTGAGCCCTTCGGCAAGGCCGCCGCACAGGTAAGCGGGACCTGGAGAGGCGCGCCGGCGTTTTTTCGTGCCCGGCAGTCGAGAACCAAATGGTCCCGCAAAACCTCAACCACCCGAGATTCAACGTCCCAACCACTTCCGTCAAAAAGGGTTATGACATCTCCGACACCCGCCCGGCGGCTTGCCGCTGCGTGTTTTGCTTCCCGGCCGCGAAGCTCGAACCGGCCGTCTCCGCCGGGAAGATCCTCAACGAAATACCGCCCCACCCAGCGCCCCTTGTCCTTTGAAAGCCCTGCCATACTCTCTGCCCCGCTCTAAAAGCCTCAGGATTTGCGTGTGCCTGTGCCGATACAGGACTGTCAGCGGCACTTGACCGGGGAGTTCTGTTTGACTCCCGGTTTATAATTTTGATGGGGGAGGTCTGTTTTCTCAAGGTGTAGCAGGAATTTTCCGGGAAACCCTTTATAATGGCGATGTATGTACAAAGCACATTGGAACCTTTCCAGGAAGCCGTTCCGTAACGACCTGGACCTCTCGTTCGCATTTATGTGGGAAGCGTACGAGGAGGCCCTTGCGAGGATGCAGTACTGGGTGGCGGACGGAAAGAGGCTGGCACTTCTGACAGGCCCCTCGGGCGTGGGGAAGTCCTATCTTCTCGCCGCCCTGGTCAAAGAGATACGGCTTCGGGGTGACATCGTGGCCACTGTGCCGAACCCCAGCCTCTCGCCGAGCGAACTGCTCTCGTACATCCTCACCCTGTACGGGCATGACCGGGCCGAGATATCAAAGGCTGAAGCCCTCTCTACTCTCACGCGGTTCGCCAGGGAAAATGCCTTGCAGAACACGCGCACGTATCTTCTGATCGACGAGTCCCAAGCCATCCGGGACATCCACACCCTTGACGAGATCAACCTTATCCTGAACCTGGCGGAAGGGGCAACGCCGCTCTTCTGCATCGTTCTTGCGGGTGAACCCGGTGTGCACGGCCTGCTGACGAATTGCCCGGGCCTCAAACAAAAGGTTGAAATCAACGCCCGGCTCAAGCCGATGTCACTGGAGGAAACCGGTGTCTACATTGCGCACCGCCTCCAGGTTGCAGGCGGGCAGAACGTCTTCGAAGACGATGCCGTGGCAAGCCTGCACCAGTGGGCCGGGGGCATCCCGCGCCTGGTCAACATAGGCGCGGACCTTGCGCTCCTGGCCGCTTTCGGCGAGGAAAAACGCTCTGTGGATACAGCAGCGGTGGAGTCGGGGCTCGAAGAAATCGAGACAGGCTTCACTGGGAACTGACAGTGTCAATCGCCGGCAGAAAAACGCGCCGGCGGCACAGTGAGTTGTGTGGTCGATGATCAAGTTCAAAAAGATAATTCAGAAGGCCGCCGGACCGGGAATGCACACGGGGGTGATGAGTATGCTCCTGATGGGCGCGCCGGCCGCAAAGCCCGATGAAGCCGCCCCGGCAGCCGACGAGGCCCGGCAGGCCCCCGCCGAGGAATCCTTCGCGATAAACGACGAACTCGTCGAAAGCGTGCTTGACGACATTTTCCCCGATGAAACCGGCGGGCAGATCCAGGCGCCGGAGCCAGCCGTTGACGCTCCCGCCGAAGCGGCGCAGGCCGAGGCCGCCACCGCCGTCGCCGAGGGGCCGACAGACGAGGTCCAGACGGATATTTCCGCCGGCGAGGAAACCGGGGACACCGGCGAAATCCAGATGCCGACCGATGAGCTTCCACCCGTCCAGGAACCTCCGCTCACGGCAGCCGACACCGGCGAAGAAGATGCCGCCGCCGTTGCGGACGCCCTCGAAGAAGAGGCCTTACAGCCTGACGCCGAGGCTCCGGCGGCTGTCGAAGAGATGCAAGTACCTGAAGGTACGGCCG